>JAWWPK010000121.1:0-3478 GCA_033854925.1 Nocardioidaceae bacterium
TGAAGTAGGCCACGCGCAGCGCGAGGTAGGTGTTGGCGAACAGCTTCACCGCCTCTGCTTCGGTGGAGTCCGTCAGCAGCACCGGCGTGCTCTTGTCGACTGCACCCTCGAGGAGGAGGTCGGCGAAGCGCTGGCCGCGCTCCCCGCGCTCGCCGACGATGATGCGGGACGGGTGCAGGTTGTCGTGCAGCGCTCGGCCCTCACGGAGGAACTCGGGCGAGAAGATGATCGAGGCGCCCGGGTGCACTTCCCGCATCCGCGCCGTGAAGCCGACGGGGACAGTGGACTTGATGACCACCGTCGCCTCGGGGTTCGCCGCCACGACGGCCGCGATGACCGACTCCACCGAGCCGGTGTTGAAGTAGTTCGTCGCCTCGTCGTAGTCGGTGGGCGTCGCGACGATCACGAAGTCGGCGCCGTCGTACGCCACGGACGGATCCAGGGTCGCGGTCAGGTCGAGGGGCTTGCTGCGCAGGTAGTCCTGCAGCTCCTCGTCGATGATCGGCGACTCCCGCCGGTTGATGAGGTCGACCTTCTCGGGATCGATGTCCAGCGCTACGACGGTGTTGTGCTGCGCGAGGATGACCGCGTTGGACAAGCCGACGTAGCCGGTACCCGCGACGGCAATGCGCGTGCGTGAAGTCATGCCGCCAGCCTAGGGCGAGCCGTCACTAGGCTGGTTCCCATGGACCAGGCATACGACCTCTACTCGCTGACTGAAGAGCACCAGTTGCTGCGCAAGGCGGTCCGCGAGCTGGCCGAGGACAAGATCGCACCTCGCGCGGCGGAGATCGACGAGCGGGCGGAGTACCCGTGGGACGTCCACGAGGCGCTCAGGTCGGCTGACCTGCTCGCGATCCACGTCCCCGAGGTGTACGGCGGGGCGGGCGCGGACCGGATCGCGCACTCGATCGTGGTCGAGGAGATCGCTCGGGTCTGCGCCAGCTCGAGCCTGATCGTGGCCGGCAACAAGCTCGGCACGATGGGCTTGATCCTGTCCGGGTCCGAGGACCTGAAGTCCCGCTACCTGCCGCAGGTCGCGAGGGGCGAGATCACGTTCTCCTACGCGCTCAGTGAGCGAGAGGCGGGCAGCGACGCTGCCGCCATGCGCACCCGCGCCGTCCGGGACGGCGACTCCTACCTCCTCAACGGGACGAAGTGCTGGATCACGGGCGCCGGTGTCAACACGCACTACACGGTCATGGCCAGCACCGACCCGAGCAAGGGCGCGAAGGGGATCAGCGCGTTCGTCGTGCACGCGGACGACCCCGGCTTCTCGGTCGGCACGAAGGAGCGCAAGATGGGCATCAAGGGCTCTCCGACCTGCGAGATCTACTTCGAGGACTGCCGCATCCCGGCCGACCGGATGATCGGCGAGGAGGGCACCGGCTTCATCACCGCGCTGAAGACCCTGGACCACACCCGCTCGATGATCGGCGCGCAGGCCGTCGGCATCGCTCAGGGTGCGCTCGATGCCGCGGTCGCCTACGTCAAGCAGCGCAGGCAGTTCGGCAAGGAGATCGCGGACTTCCAGGGCGTGCAGTTCATGGTCGCCGACATGGCGATGAAGGTGGAGGCGGCACGACAGCTGGTGTACGTCGCCAACGCGAGCGCCGAGCGCGGCGGCGCGGACCTCACCTTCCTGTCCAGTGCGTCGAAGACCTTCGCGTCCGACACCGCGATGGAGGTGACGACCAACGCCGTGCAGCTGTTCGGCGGCTACGGCTACACGAGGGACTTCCCGGTCGAGCGGATGATGCGTGACGCGAAGATCACCCAGATCTACGAGGGCACCAACCAGATCCAGCGCATGGTGATGGCGCGTCAGATCCTGAAGTAGGTCAGGGCGGCGGCCAGATGCGGCCCAGCACCCGTCCGGTCACCGCGCTGAGCGCCACCGGACCGAAGCGCCGCGAGTCGATCGAGTTCGCCCGGTTGTCCCCGAGGACGAACACGCGGCCGGGCGGCACAACGACCGGGCCGAAGTAGACGCTGTCCATCTCCGCTGCGTTGACGTAGGGCTCGTGCACCGGCTTGCGGTTGACGACGAGGACGCCGTCCTCGATCCCGACGACGTCGCCGGCCACCCCGGCAACGCGCTTGATCAGCAGCTGACCGGTGCCCGGGATCGTGAAGGCGATGATGTCGTTGCGCTGCGGGTGGTGAGACCGCGGGCCGACCTTGTCGACCAGCACGTGGTCGCCCGACATCAGCGTCGGCCGCATGCTGGTGGAGCTGACCCGCAGCGGCTCGGCGACGAAGGCTCGCGTCACCAGCAGGACCACCAGCACGGCGAAGAGGACTCGCCAGCCGCGTGGAGTGCCACGCCTGGCCGGTTGCTGTTCGGGCACCTGCTGCGCAGGGGACGCCAGCTCCGTCATGTCGGGGCCGTCACGTCAGCGCGACGACCGCACGTATGGCCCAGACGGCAAGGCCGATGCCCAGCAGGACGTTCGTCATCCTCCGCCGCGGCCCAGCCGGCAGCATCCCGACCAGGGCGATGACGAGGACCAGCTCGGCGCTGAGCGCGAACAGGTCAAGGGTGCCGACTGCCTCGACGTTGCCGGACGACCCCGTGCCGGGATAGATGGGCACGCCGTTCCCGACGCCTCCCGCGACCGGAAGATGGGAGTGCGTCACGTGCCCGGCGTGCGGCGGCGTCAGGGGAAGCCCGACGGTCCGGCTGGCGACGTAGGTGGCGATGATCGCCAGGTTGCCCCAGATGCCCCCGACCAGGACGAGGAGCGAGGCCCGGTGCAGCACCAGCCACGCGAGCAGCGACTGGGCGGCGGCGGCGGTCAGGAAGAACGCGCCGTACAGCCACCACTCGCGCAGGTGCTCCGGTGCGACCCACAGGTGGATGGCGGCGCTGAAGACAGCCGCCTCGGCGGCGACCCGCATCAGGGTCGTCGCCGAGGCCGGTCGAACGGCCGCCGGCACTCTCGTGGCGAGGCTGCTCACGGCAGGCCTACAGCGCCGTCTCCGGCAGCCACTTCGCCGGTGTGCCGAGCGGGTCCGGGGCCGGGAGCTTCGAAGTCCGGTCGAAGACCTCGTACTGCGTCATCATGTCGTGGTCCTCGTGCACCAGGTTGTGGCAGTGGATCATGTACTTGCCGCGGCCCTCGAAGCGCATGAGCACGCGGACCACCTCGTTCTCGCCGATGTACGCGACGTCCTTCGGGCCTCGTTCGTGCGCCATCGGCGGCCGGCCGTTGCGCGAGATGATCTGGAAGTCGACCAGGTGGATGTGAGCCGGGTGGAACCAGCCGCCGTGGTCGTTGTGGATCTCCCAGATCTCCACGTCGCCGGCGTTGGGGTTCGCTGCGATGAAGGTGAAGTTGCTTCGTATGACGTCGTCCCAGGTGCCGCCGTCGATCTGCCAGAGCCCGTTCCCCCGATCGAGGTGCGAGGGTCTCGTGATCACCGACTGGGCCTCGACCAGGTTCATCACCGGGCTGGTCGGGTTCAGTGCCGCCGG
>JAWWPK010000122.1:0-2797 GCA_033854925.1 Nocardioidaceae bacterium
AACCTGCTCACTCGGAGCCGGCGCATCACCCACGACAACCTGCGGCTGCGAGACCCGGAGTTCGTCCGGCGCGTCGACACCTCCTTCGCGGAGCTGTCCGGGCGACCGGCACCGGCGATGTTCCAGCCACTGCGGCTGCGCGGCCTCGAGCTGAAGAACCGCATCATCGTCTCGCCGATGGACATGTACGTCGCGGTTGACGGCACCCCCAACGACTTCCACCTGATGCACCTCGGCAGCAAGGCCCTCGGCGGTGCCGGCCTGGTCATGACCGAGATGGTGTGCGTCTCCGCGAGCGGCCGGATCACGCCGGGCTGCACGGGGATGTACGCCGCCGAGCACGAGCCGGCCTGGACGCGGATCGTCGATGCCGTGCACCAGTGGTCGAGCGCGGCGATCGGGCTGCAGCTCGGTCACTCGGGCCGCAAGGGCTCGACCAAGCTGATGTGGGAGGGCATCGACGACCCGCTGCCGGACGGCAACTGGGACGTCGTCGGCCCGTCAGCGCTGCCCTACTCCCCGGACAACCAGCTGCCGCGGGAGCTCGACCGGGCCGGCATGGACGAGATCCGGGAGCAGTTCGTGGCGGCCGCAGTCAGCGGCGCGCGGGCCGGCTTCGACCTGCTCGAGCTGCACTGCGCGCACGGCTACCTGCTGTCGAGCTTCCTGTCCCCGCTGACGAACAAGCGGACAGACGAGTACGGCGGATCCGCCGAGAACCGGTTGCGCTATCCGCTCGAGGTGTTCGACGCGCTACGGGCGGTCTGGCCGGAGGACCGGCCGATGACGGTGCGCATCTCGGCAACCGACTGGCACGACGGGGGGATGACAGCCGACGACGCCGTCGGCGTCGCGCGGGCGTTCGCCGCGCACGGCGCAGACGCGATCGACGTGTCCACGGGGCAGGTCGTGAAGGACGAGCAGCCCGCCTATGGCCGGTCGTACCAGACGCCGTACGCCGATCGGATCCGCAACGAGGTCGACATCGCCACCATCGCGGTCGGCGTGATCAGCTCGTGGGACGACGTCAACTCCATTCTCCTGGCCGGCCGCGCGGACCTGTGCGCGCTGGGTCGCACGCACCTCTACGACCCGCAGTGGACCTTGCACGCGGCTGCGGAGCAGGACTACGCAGGGCCGGGAGCTGAGTGGCCGATGCCCTTCGTCGCCGGGAGCCGGCGTCCGCAGGCGGGTCGCAACGACGACCCGAAGCCGCGGCTGCAGCTGATCCGCGAGGGGGAGCCGACCACGCGGCACGACCGGTGGCGGCCCGACCTCAGCGGTTGATGCTGAGGTCAGCTGGTGCGATCCACGGTCAGCCTTAAGGTCGTCCCGCCGGTATCGCTGGGCACGACGCTGATCCGGCCACCGAGCGCGTCCGCGATCCGGGCGCACGTCGCCAGGCCGATACCGCTGCCTGGCATGTCGCGGCCGCCTGGAAGACCGCGTGAACAGCCCGAAGACGTCCGCCTGCTCCTCGGGAGGAATCCCCCGGCCGTTGTCCGACACGGAGACCCACCAACCGGAGCTGGTGGTCTCGGCTTCGACCCGCACGATGGGCCGTACGCCTGGCCGGCCGTACTTCAGGGCGTTGGAGATGAGGTGCCCCAGCAGCTGGCGAAGAAGGATCGGGTCGGTGTCCACCGAGGGCAGCGGCCCGGCGTCGACGCGCCCCTCCGTACCGGCAGCGAGCTCCCGCACGTCGACCGTGCTGGCCACAACCACATCACGGAGGCTGACCTGGTCGAGGTGGGCGGGCGTGCCGGCTGCGGCATAGGAGAGCAGGCCCTCGATGACCTGTCCCATGCGGTCGTTGGCGGCGGATGCGTGCTCCACACACGCCCGCGCCTGACCGGTGAGCTCGCCACCGAACGGTCCGCAGGCCAGCGCCAGGAACCCCTTCGTCGCCTCGATGGGACTGCGCAGGTCGTGCGCGATCCGCTCGGCGAAGCAGGCCAGGTCTGCGTTGCGTCGGGCCCGTTGGGTCTTCGACCGGTCGCGCGACGGGGCGTCGTCCTGAGGCGATGTCATCGGGGCCGCCTAGGCGACGCGCTGCTGGCTCGACTGCTCGGCGCTTATGACCTCCCGCACGGGGGTGGGCAGCGAGAGTCGGGCGATACGACGCAGCACGGTGGCGTACTGCTTGCCGAGCGGGCCGGTCGTGTAGGGCAGGTCGTACTTCTCGCACAGCGCTCGAACCTTGGGCGCGATCTCCTTGTAGCGGTTGCTGGGGAGGTCGGGGAACAGGTGGTGCTCGATCTGGAAGCTGAGGTTGCCGGTCATCAGGTGGAAGAAGTCGCCCCCCTCGAGGTTGGCAGAGCCGAGCAGCTGGCGCAGGTACCAGTCGCCACGGCTCTCGCCCTCGATCTGCTCCTCGGTGAACTGGCTGACACCGTCCGGGAAGTGCCCGCAGAAGATGACCGTGTGGCTCCAGACGTTGCGCATGAAGTTCGCGGTGGCGTTGGCAGTCATCGTCGTCACCGCGTTGGGACCGGTGAGCAGCGGCCAGACGAGGTAGTCCTTCGTCAGCTGGGGCCGGATCTTCTTCCACGTCCCCTTGAGGTGGTTGACGGCTGACGCGACCGGCTTCTCCTTGCGCCAGACGAGCTCGACCTCGGCGTCGTAGAGCGCGATGCCGTACTGGAACAGCGCGGACAGCGCGAAGGTCATCGGCAGCTGCACGAGGTGGTGGACCTTCCACGGCTCGTCCTCGGCCATCCGGATCACGCCGTAGCCGACGTCGCGGTCCTTGCCGACGACGTTGGTCCACGTGTGGTGCATGTTGTTGTGACTGTTC
>JAWWPK010000123.1:0-21091 GCA_033854925.1 Nocardioidaceae bacterium
TCGACCGACCCCGACAACGACCCGCTGACCTACGCATGGGACACCGATGGCGACGGACAGTTCGACGACGGCACCGCTGCCACCGCCGCGGCGACGTACGCCGGGGTCGGGCCGCACACCGCGACGGTGAAGGTCTCCGACAACCGCGGCGGCACCGCGACCGAGTCCGTCACGGTCACCGCGACGAACACGGCGCCGACGGTGACGCGGTTGACCACCTATCCGGCCGGCGGCTACTACGTCGGCCAGACGTTCGGCTTCGACGCGGCGGCCACGGACCCCCAGCAGGAGCTGCCGGACTCGGCGTACTCGTTCGTGATGCTGCGCCAGGACTGCGCGACCTGTGCTCGGGTCGAGTCGCAGCGCTGGGCGCACGTCGGCAGCGGCCAGTTCCACGTGCCGGCACTGCCGGCCGGGGGGCACCTCTACCTCGTCGTCGACGTGATGGATGACCACGGCGGTCTCGGCACCCAGGAGCTCCGCATCGACCCGCAGCTGGTGACCCTCACCGTCGACACCAGGCCGGGCACGCTCCAGGTGACCGTGGGCCGGACCGCCCGCGCCGCCAGCTGGTCGGGCCGGCTGGTCATGGGCTCGACCGTGCGGGTCGCGGCGCGCAAGGCGCAGGTGAGGAAGGGCGTCCGCTGGGTGTTCGTGCGCTGGTCCGACGGCGGTGCGCGCAAGCACGACGTCACGGTCTGGGACCCGACCGTGCAGCTCACCGCGGTCTACCGGCGCAAGCGTTGACCAGCGCGCGAGCGCCTCGCGGGTTAGAGTCCTGAGTCCGTCGGGATGAGACATCGGGGAACCTCTGACATGGAACGACGCCGCACGCACGCGGTCGCGCTGGGCACCTTCGCACTGGTCGCGTCACTGCTCGCGATCGCCCAGGACAGCCCGTCCGCATCCGCGGGTGTCACGCAGCTCGCCAGCCCGGTCCGGCAGAAGGCAACCCTGCCCACGGGCTTCGACGACAGCACCGCCATCGGCGGGCTCTCCCAGCCCGTCTCGGTGGCCTTCGCGCCCGACGGGACGGCGTTCGTCGCGCTCCAGACCGGCGTGATCAAGTCGTTCGACTACAACGCGGCCAGCGGTCGGTTCGAGCCCGCGGCCACGTCGACCGACTTCGCCGACCTCTCGATGCAGGTGAGCAACTACGGCGACCGCGGGCTGACGGGCATCACCGTCGACCCGCAGTTCCCGGCCCGCCCCTACGTCTACGTCAACTACACCTACAACGCCGACCCACAGCAACCCAACGTGTTCCCGGCGTGGGGCACGCCCGGCCAGGCCTACGACAACTGCGGACCCAACGACGCGGACGAGGCCAACATCCCGGACCCGGTGCACCCGCTCTGGATGCGCGGGTGCCCGGTGATGGACCGGGTCTCCCGGCTGACCGCGCAGAAGACGGGTCTGGGCTGGACCATGGCCGCGGGCGGGGAGCAGGTACTCGTCCAGGACGGCTGTGCGCAGTTCTCCAGCCACTCGTCGGGAGACGTCGTCTTCGGGCCGGACGGCAAGCTCTACGCGTCGGCCGGTGACGGCGCCAGCTTCCTCGACAACGACTACGGCCAGGCCAACGATCAGGGCTATCCGCAGGGCGCGGCGTGCCCCGGCGATCCGGTCGACGAGGGCGGTTCGCTGCGGTCCCAGGACCAGCGCACCTCCGGACCCGGTGACCCGCTCGGCATCGACGGCACGATCTTCCGGCTCAACCCGGACAACGTGCTGAACCCGGCCACGGCACCCCCGGCCGACTGGCTGGTGGCCATGGGCCAGCGCAACCCGTGGCGGCTCACGTTCCGGCAGGGCAGGGAGCAGCTCTGGAGTGTCGACGTCGGCTCGAGCAACTGGGAGGAGATCAACGTCCTCCCCGATGCCCCGACCACCGCCCTCGTGAACCGCGGGTGGCCCTGCTACGAGGGCACCACCGGGCAGTCGCTGCCCAACACGGCATGGCAGGCGCTCGGCAAGCAGATCTGCACCGACCTGTACGCCGCGGGCCCCGCCGCCGTCCAGGCGCCGTTCTACAGCTACCGCACCCGCACCGGGGCCACTCCGATCACGCCCGGGGAGAACTGCCCGGTCAAGTCCTCCTCGATGTCGGGCGTCGCGTTCGCGCCGCTCGGGACCGACTGGCCGGCGGCCTACCAGGACGCGCTGTACTTCTCCGACTTCCTGCGCGGCTGCATCTGGCGGCTCGAGAAGGACGCCAACGGCCAGCCGGACCCGACCAAGGTCCGCGTCTTCGCGCAGGCGGCCGGCGCGCCGGTGAAGCTCACGGCCGGCCCGGGTGGCGACCTCTACTACGTCGACTACGGCAGCTTCTCGGGCGGCGACTACGTCACGGGCTCGGGCGGCGTGCACCGCATCGACTACGTCGGTGCCACGCAGCTCAAGGTCAAGTCCTCGCCGCACAAGGTGAGGATCAAGGTCAACGGCAAGCGGCACAAGGCGCCGTACCGCGCCGACTTCGACGCCCAGACCACGGTGAAGCTCGTGGCGCCGAAGTTCTTCGTCAAGAGCGGTGTGCGCTACGTCTTCACGAAGTGGAAGGGCGTCACGGGCAGGAAGGCCAAGAAGAAGCGGAAGGTCAAGCTCCTCATCGGGATCGACGACCTCACCGTGAAGGCGATCTACCGGCGCGTGCGGCACTAGCGCCCCGTCCCGCAAGTCCTTGGGCGCTTCGCGCGCCCACAGCACGCACCTCGCGGCGTTGCCGAAGCTGGCTGGACGGCCGAGTAGAGCGTCGCTCAGGCGCCTTGCGATGCACGCACTCTGAGCACGCCAAGCATCCAAGTACTTCCGGGACGGGACACCAGCCCCTCAGGCGTAGCGGGCGGCGGCCTCGGCGGCCCGGGTGCCGTAGCCGCCGCCGAACAGGGCCGCGTGCACCAGCAGCGGGAACAGCTGGTGCAGCGGGATCCGCTCCTCCCAGCCGTCGGCCAGGGGGGCGCTGTCCTGGTAGGCCTCGAGCACGCGGGGCAGGTGCGGCAGCCCGAACAGCGCGAGCATCGCGAGGTCGAGCTCTCGGTGCCCGCCGTACGCCGCAGGGTCGATCAGCCAGACCCGGCTCTCCTGGCCCCAGAGCACGTTGCCGTTCCACAGGTCGCCGTGCAGCCGGGCGGGCGGTTCCTCGGGCAGCAGCGCGGTGAGCTTGCCGATCACGCGCTCGACCAGGACGGACTCGGCCTCGCCCACCGCGCCGCGGTCGCGGGCCAGCTTGAGGTAGGGCAGCACCCGGCGTACGGCGTAGAACTCGGCCCAGGTCTCGCACGGCGTGTTGGGCAGCGGCAGCTTGCTGATGAAACCGTCCGCCTCGGCGCCGAACGTCGTCGCTCCGGCCGCGTGCGTGAGGGACAGGGCCACGCCGAAGGCGGTGGCGGCGTCGGTCGACGCCTTGCCGGGCTCGATCCAGCGCAGGATCAGGCAGCCCTCGTCCACACCGAGCACCTCCGGCACGTGTACGCCGCCGGCGGCGCGGGCCTCGCCGAGCCAACGCAGTCCGTGGGCCTCGGCCGCGAAGAAGTCGGGCGGCGGGTGGGCGTGGGTCTTCATGATCGCGGTGCTGCCGTCGGAGAGGCGCAGCTTGGTGGCCGCCGACGTGTCGCCGCCGGCCAGCGGTGCCGTGGCCACGACAGCGGAGCCGAGGAGCTCCTCGGCGTGCTTGGCGATGACGGGTTGACGGGTCATGTTTTTGCGGGGTCCCCGCGAAAGCGCGCCCCCCTCGCGCGGAGCGCCGCCTCGGCGCGGTTTCGTGGGGTGCTCACGTTTCGGCACCGGGCTCGCGGAGCTCGGGCAGGTTCTGGAGGGCAGACACGAGCGCGGCACACGTCCGTTCCACCATCGCGAGCACCTCCTGGAAGCCTTGCTCCCCACCGTAGTACGGGTCCGGCACCTCGCCACCCGGTTCGACGGGGTCGAAGTCACCGAAGAGCCGGACCCGTTCGCGTTCGGCAGCCGGTTCGACGCGCAGTAGGTCCTCGAGGTTGGCCGCATCCATGGCGAGCACGAGGTCGTTGGTGGCCAGCCACGACGCAGAGAACTGCTGGGCCCGGTGCTCTGAGGGGTCGTAGCCGTTCGCACGGAGGACGGCGGCGGCGCGCTCGTCCATCGGCTGGCCGACGTGCCAGTCGCCGGTGCCGCAGCTCGCCACGGAGACTCGGCCGGCCAGCCCGGCGTCGTCGACCCGCTGCGCGAGCACCACGTCGGCCATCGGCGAGCGGCAGATGTTGCCCAGGCAGACGAGCGCGACCGAGTATTGCCCGGCCACCCGAGGTGCCGGCAGCCCGGGAGCTATTTGGACTCCCCGATCATGCTGTCGACGATCCACGTGACGACCGTGATCACGATGGCGCCGCCCACGGCCGGCCAGAACCCGGTGACGTGGAAGCCGATGTCGAGCTTGTCGGCCACCCAGCTGGTCAGCTTCAGCAGGGCCGCGTTGATGACGAGCAGGAACAGTCCGAGCGTGATCACGATGAACGGGATCGACAGCACCGTGAGGATCGGCTTCACGAACGACGTGATCACGCCGAGGATCAGGGCCACGAGCAGGAGCGACACCAGCTTGTGCTTGATCTCCTGCTGACCGTGGATCGGCCCGTCGAAGTAGATGCCGTCGATGAGCAGCGTCGCGGCGGCGACCGCCACGGCCGTGGTCACGAGCCAGCTGAGAAACCGCATCACGCGGGTGAGTCTGTCAGGTGAGCTCGAGAGCCTCGATGATCTCCTCCTGGGCATCGGCGAGATGGCCCACCAGGAAGTCGTACGCCGCGTCGATGTCGTGGCGCTCCAGCAGCCGGACCAGGGCCGCGTGCGAGTCGGCCTGGTCGTGCGCGTTGCGCCGGATCCGGTCGACCTGGGCCAGCGCGAGCTTGAGCTCGACGACCAGGTTCTCCTGCATGGCGACCAGCCGCGGTGAGCCGCTGAGGCCGACCAGGGACACGTGGAAGGCGAGGTGCCGCTCGTTCAGCTCCTGGTAGGACACGTCCGCGTCGATCGCCGCGATGTAGGCGTCCAGCGTGCTGCGCACGAGTGCCTGCTGTTCCTCGGTCGCCTCCGGCCAGCACCGGATGCCGGCACCCTCGAGCACCAGCCGGGCCGCGCACACGTCTCGCACGGAGTCGGCCTGGGGGCTCGCCACCGAGACACCGCGGTTGGGCTCGCGAGTGGCCAGTCCCTCGGCGACCAGGACGGTGAGCGCCTCCCGGACGGTGGGCCGCGAGACCCCGAGCGAGGCGGCGATCGCGACCTCGCGCAGCGGCGTACCGGACTCCAGCTCGCCATCGAAGACGGCCCGGCGCAGCTCGTCGGCGACCCGGTCGACCGTGGAGGCGTGCTCGAGGCGGAGGGTGCCGAACGGCGCGGCCTCCTGCCCCTGCTCGTGCTGGGCCTCGCTCATGGACCTGCTCCTACCCGTCGGCTTGCCGGGGTTGCCCCCGTACGCCACACTAGTGAATGTCAGATTGTCTGACAATCTTGTCTCGCATTGAAGACCTCGAGGAGGGGAACATGTCGCTGGCCTGGGGCCGCCACTACGTGATGGTCGAGCCGACCCATTTTCGGATCGAGTACGTCATCAACCCCTACATGGATCCCAGCGAGCAGCCCGATCGCGACCTCGCGATGGCCCAGTGGCGCACCCTGGTCGCGACCATCGAGCGGCTCGGCGGCACCGTCGACGTGATCCCGCAACGGCCGGAAGCACCCGACATGGTCTACGCCATGAACCTCGGGCTCGCGGTCGCGCGGCGCCGTGGTGACGGTGGCCTTGAGCGCCACGTCGTGATGTCCCACATGCGCTACCCGCAACGCCGCATGGAGAGCGCGTCCGCGCAGCCGTGGTTCTCCGACCACGGCTACACCACGTCGTACGTCGGCCGGCACGGCATCGGCGCGCACCTCGAGTCGGGCGACGTGTTCCCGTTCGGTGACGCGCTGATCGCCGGCTTCGGGCCGCGCACCGAGGAGCTCGCGATCAAGCACCTGGCGCCGGACCTCGGCGTCCGGATCCGGGGGCTGCGGATCACCCACCCCGGGATGTACCACCTGGACCTGGCCTTCTGTCCGCTCGACGACCGGCGAGCGATCGTCTGCCCCGACGCCCTCGACCCGGCCTCCGCCGACACGCTGATGGGCCTGGTGCCGGAGCCGCTCGTGCTGAGCGAGGAGGAAGCGCTCACCACCTTCGCCGCGAACTCGATCGTGGTCCCCTCGGCAACCGGCGGCCAGGCCACCGTCGTGATGCCGGCCGCACCCGACCACGTCCGCGAGCAGCTGGAGCGGTGGGGCTTCGCCGTCGAGCTGGTCGACGTCTCGGAGTTCCACAAGGCCGGCGGTTCGGTGCGCTGCCTGACCAACCCGGTCGACATCCAGGTCGGCCGCGACCTGCCCGAGGTGCCAGGCGGCAGCGTCGTCCTGCCGCCGGGCTGAGCGCCTGCCGCTGCGAATGAGGAGCCGATGGGAATGCCCCCGTAGCGTCTGAGGCATGTTTCCGGTCGGCGGCGTGGGCGTGATGCTCGTGCTCATCGCGGCCTCCGGCTTGGTCTTCGCGGCAATGGCCGCGGCCCTGTCCCGGCGCTTCGGATGGCCGTGGTCGGCGCTGGCCGGGCTGCTGCTCTGGTCGGTCGCCGTGATCGCGGTGCTCACGCTGATCCCCGCGAACGGCGCTCCGGGCATCGTCTCCGCCCAGGGGCGGCTGACCACCTGCTCGTGGGACATCGGGGGTCCGGCCCCGGACGGGTTCTGGATCCTGCCCGGTGGCCAGCGGCTGCTGAACGCCCTGGTCTTCATGCCGTCGGGTGCCCTGCTGGTGCTGGTGGCCGCCCGCTGGCGATCGGCCTGGCTCACCGTGCCGCTGGGGCTGGGCGCTCTGGCGGCGTACTCCACCCTGATCGAGTTCATCCAGCTGGCCGCGGCCCGCATCGACCGCGCCTGCGACGTCACCGACATCATCGACAACGTCACGGGCGCAGCGGTCGGCGTACTGATCGGGATCACCTTGCTCCCAGTGGTCCGGCCGTGGCGGTTCCGATGACACGTTCGATGAGTACGGCGGCCGGGCCCGGTCGGTACTGACCATGCGCACCCTGGCGATCACCCAGAACATGTCCGCCGACGGCTCGATCGAGTTCCTGGGCGACTGGTTCGACCCGACCGACCAGGCCGAGGACCTCGCCGCCGAGATCCAGCGGCAGAGCGAGCAGGAGGAGATCCTGCTGCTGGGCCGGCAGACCTTCACCGACTTCCGTGCCTTCTGGCCGCACCAGACCGACGACACCACCGGCATCTCCGACCTGCTCAACCGGGTGCACAAGGTCGTGGTCTCCACCAGCCTCGGCGACCCCGAGTGGGAGAACACCACCGTGATCGGCGCGGACTGGCGCGACCGCGTGCGTTCGCTCAAGGAGGAGGACGGCGGCGACATCGTCGTCACCGGCAGCCTCACCCTGGTGCCGGACGTGATCGAGGCCGGGCTGGTCGACGAGTACCGCCTCTTCGTCTACCCGGCGGTCCAGGGCCGCGGCCGGCGGCTGTTCCCGGAGGGCCGCGAGGCCGCGTTGGTGCTGAAGGAGAGCAGGACGTTCGAGAACGGCGTGGTGCTGCTCGTCTACGGAGCGGCCTGAAGCAGCCACCGCACCTGGTGGTCGGGGTCGGACTCGTAGCGGCACTCGGTGCCGGTGCGGAGCCGGTCGTTCAGGTGCCGGCCCAGCCACGGGTCGGTCTCGGCGATCCGGGCCAGCGCCGCGACGATCGCCTTGCGCACTGCCACCCGGGCGCGCTCCTCGGTGGACCCGCTGGTGCGACGCCGACCCGCCAGCCCGGACGCGGCCCCGAGCTGGTCGAGCAGCCAGGCGCGCTCCCGGTCGTCGGCGGGGTCCCCGGGATCCAGCTCGTCCAGACGCGCCCGGTAGGCCCGGCGGGCCTCGTCGTCGAGGAGCTCGAGGCCCGGCTGCTCGACCACCTCGCCGCCCACCAGCGTCGCGGCCGGGACGTCCCGGTCGGGCTCGGTCAGCAGCCGGTGCAGGTGCACGAGCCCCCGCATCCGCGGCAGCACGAACGTCGCTCCCTCGCGACCGACCAGCCACAGGCCACCCGGCTGCTCGTGGAGGTGCACCACCCGCTCGCCGGCCGCCTGCGGCTGCGCCACCATCGCGGCGGCCAGCCGGTCTCGCCACCAGGAGGCGCCGACCCGCTCGTACGTCGCCAGGGCGGCGGCTCGGTGCCGCGCCGCCGCCTCGGTGTCGCCGAGCAGGGCGTGGGCGCGCGCCAGGGTGTCGTCGGTGACGCCGTGCCACATCACCGCGCCGGCGTTGACGACCGACCGGCCGGCGTACGGCGCCAGCAGGGCCACGACGGCCGCGGCGACCTCGCGGTCGGGCACCGTCACCGCGCCCTCGAGCACGCACTGCAGGGTGAGCAGCCAGTCGGCGTCGCGTGGCAGCGCGGCGAGGGTCTCGGTGCCGAAGACTCCGACCATCTCCTGCACCTTGTCGGGTCGTGCGGCGGCAGCCCAGATGACGGCCGCCTCGGCCCGGACCACGGCCAGCCCGTTCTCGACCGCGTAGGACTCGAAGTTCTGCGCCTGCCGGGCGCACTCGCCGGCGTCCCCGCGGAACCAGGCAAGGTAGCCGCGCATCCCGTACAGCACCCCCTCTGCGTCCGGGATCACCGCCTCGGCGGCTGCCGCCTCCGCCTGCGCCACCAGCATCGGCCCGATCTCCGTGTTGCGGCGCAGCAGCTCCAGCGGGAGCCTGCGGCTGGCCGCGAAGAACCGGGCCCGCGCGGACTCCTCACCGAGCAGCTCAATGGCTCGCATGCAGCGGTGCATCCGGGGGAGGTCGAGCACCTCCCACGCCACGGTGAGCCCCCAGAGCTGCGCCTGCAGCCGCGCGTCCGGCTCCCGCAGGTGCGCGGCCGCTTCATCGAGCCGCATCGCCCAGTCGCGGCGCCGAGCCAGGTCGTCGGGGCCCCAGTGCGAGGTCAGCGCCGCGTCGAGGGCGTCGGCGAGCAACAGCGGGTCGTCCAGTCCATCGGCGAGGTCGAGCGCTTCGAGCGCGAACGGCCGAGCCCGCAGCGGCTCGCCCGCGTAGGCCCAGCAGCGAGCCAGTGCCGCCGCCAGTTGGGCGCGTGGTGCCGGCTCCGCCGTGGCGTCGTACGCCGCGTGCAGCCGGACCGGCAGCAGCCCGGGGGTGAGGTTGTACTGCTGGCCCCGGGCCAGGCCGAGCACCGCGGCGACGCGGGTGTCGAGGTCACCGTCGGCCTCGGCGAGGTCGGCGGCCCGCCCGAAGAAGGCCATCGCAGCCTCGCCGTCGCCGCCGACCCAGGCCGCCTCGGCGCGAGCCAGCAGGCTCGATGCCGAGGCGGCGTTGGGCACCATCGTCCGAGACTAGGGCCGGAGCAGGTGGACCTGCTCGGCGTGCGCGCGCTGGACCGCCTCGTCCCAGTCGCCGGTGCAGTAGATGACGAGCTCGCTGATCCAGCCGTCGGTGACGACGCAGTGGATCATCTCCCGGCAGTACCACCGCTGCCCCTCGGCCTCCCACCGCTCCTCGAACTGGAGCAGGAAGCCGCGCGAGGTGCGGTCCAGCGCCTCGACCCGAACCTTCCCGAGCTGGGGGTGGTTGTCCTCCCGGATGCGGAAGGCGCCGTCGACGCCCTCGGCCTGCAGCCGCCAGTGGGGGACGGTGAGGTCGACGAACACGTCCTCGGCGAACATGCCCTCGGGTCGCACGCCGGTCTCGAGCCACGTCACGAGCTGCTGGGCGAGATCGGCCAGGCCGCCCTCGACGGTTGGGGACGTGTCGACGGCGGTCACGACTCTGCCCCGGCCATCGCCTCGATGTTGCGGCCGACCGTCTCCATCACCGGCTGGAGGTCGGCGGTCACGCTGAACTCGACGACCGACGTGCCCGCGGCGATGAGCGGCTGGTGGCCGGGCGGGACGACGTACGCGTCCCCCTCGACAAAGGTCTCCTCGTGGTCGGGCCAGCGGAAGGTGATCTGGCCGGCCGTGACGTAACCGAGGTGCAGGCAGGTGCAGGCGTCTCCGGGCAGGCCGCGGAAGTACGGCGCCACGTCGAGGTCCTGCTTGAACGTCTCGAACGAGACGGTGTGGTCGTCGAGCTCGGCGTACCGGCCCTCGACGACGTCCATGTCGATGCCGACCGGGGTGGTCGACCGGGATGCACTTGGCATTGGGTCCTCCTCAGGTGGAAGTGCTGTCACCTGGGAGGCGTGAGGTCCCGCGTCACGGTGTGACGCTGGGTGTGACGCTGGGTGTGAGGCCGGGTCTGAGGCCGATGTGAGCGGGAGGGATCAGGCAGCGGCGAGCCGGCGACGGACGACGTCGAGAGCTTCGAGGTCGAACTCGGCGGCCAGCTGGGCGACGCGGGCGTCGTCGTCGGCGGCGACGGCCATGTTGACGGCCTCGACGTAGTGGTCGTGCAGGTTGGTGAGGGTGTCGGTGGTGGTGCTCATGGTTCAATTCTCTACGATTTATTGGAACGATCCAATAGCACGGCTGCGTGACGTTGGGCACCTCCGTTCCAGGACCGTCTAGGTTGGCTCGGTGACCGCTCCCAGGCCTCGCCCCAACGTCGCGGCGATCCCCGCCTACGTCGCCGGCAAACCGCCCACGGTGCGGCCCGGGATGACGTCCTACAAGCTGTCGTCGAACGAGAACCCCTACCCGCCGCTGCCCGGCGTCGTCGAAGCCGCGCACCGTGCGGTCGACGTGATGAACCGCTACCCCGACATGGGCAGCTCGGCGCTGTACGACGCGCTCGCCGCGAGGCTGGACGTGCCGGTCGGAGACCTCGCGGCAGCGACCGGGTCGGTGGCCCTGATCTACCAGCTGCTGAACGCCTTCTGCGAGCCCGGCGACGAGGTGGTGCACGCCTGGCGCTCGTTCGAGGCCTACCCGATCGCGATCGCGGCGGCCGCCGCGACCTCGGTGCCGGTGCCGGTGACCGCGGACGGCCGGCACGACCTCGACGCGATGGTCGCGGCGATCGGCCCGCTCACTCGCTGCGTCATGGTCTGCACGCCGAACAACCCCACCGGGCCGGCGGTGAGCCAGACCGAGCTCGCGGCCTTTCTGGCGCGGGTGCGCGAGGACGTCCTCGTCGTGGTGGACGAGGCCTACGTCGAGTTCGTGCGCATGGACGACCAGGTCGACGGGATCGCGACGTACCGCGCGCACCCGAACGTCGTCCTGTTCCGGACCTTCTCCAAGGCCTACGGGCTGGCCGGCTTCCGGGTCGGGTACGCCGTGGCGCAGGCGCCGATCGCCGCCGCGCTGCGTGCCGTGTCGCTGCCCTTCGGCGTCTCCGGCGTCGCGCAGGCAGCTGCGATCGCGTCACTCGACGCGGAAGCCGCGCTCTTCGAGCGGGTGGACTCGCTCGTCGCCGAGCGGGCGCGAGTCACGGCAGGGCTGCGCGAAGCCGGCTGGGACGTGCCCGAGCCGCAGGGCAACTTCGTCTGGTTCGGGCTCGGCGACCGGACCTCGGACTTCGCGGCCGCCGCAGACGAGCGCGGCATCGTGGTCCGGCCGTTCGCCGGTGAGGGTGCCAGGGTCTCGATCGGCGAGGACGAGGCCAACGACCGGCTGCTGGAGCTCGCGCAGGCCTTTCCGCACTGACCTCTTGTGTTGGAGCGCGCTTCAGTTCCTAGGTTGGCTGCCATGGAGACGCGCACTCTCGGATCGCAAGGACTCACGGTGTCGGCCCAGGGTCTGGGCTGCATGGGGATGAGCCAGTCCTACGGCGAGGCCGACGAGGCCACCTCGGTCGCCACGCTGCACCGGGCCCTCGAGCTCGGCGTGACGTTCTGGGACACCGCGAACGCCTACGGCGATGCGGGTCCCGGTGGCTTCGGCGCCAACGAGACGCTGCTGGCGCAGGTGCTCGCGGATCGTCGCGACGACGTCACGCTGGCGACCAAGATGGGAATCGAGGCGATCGTCCGGGACGGCCCGGTGCGGTTCCGCATCGACGGCCGCCCGGAGAACGTGCACCGCCGCTGCGACGAGTCGCTGGCCCGGCTCGGGACCGACCACATCGACCTCTACTACCTGCACCGCGTCGACCCCGAGACGCCGATCGAGGAGAGCATCGGGGCGATGGGTGAGCTCGTCCAGGCGGGGAAGGTGCGCCACGTCGGCGTCTCGGAGGTGACCGCCGAGGAGCTCGAGCGCGCGCACGCGACGTACCCGATCACCGCGCTGCAGAGCGAGTGGTCGCTGTGGACCCGCGACATCGAGCCGGAGGTGTTGCCGACGGCGCGCCGGCTCGGCGTGGGCATCGTGCCGTTCTCGCCGTTGGGGCGTGGCTTCTTCACCGGCGCGCTTGCGGGCCAGACCTTCACCGCCGGCGACTCCAGGTCGCGGATGCCGCGCTTCAGCGACGAGAACCTGGCCGCCAACGAGCAGGTCGTCGAGGTGATCAAGGACGTCGCTGACGCACATGACGCGCTGCCGGGGCAGGTCGCGCTCGCATGGGTCCAGCAGCAGGGCGACGACGTGGTGCCGATCCCCGGCACCAAGCGGGTGAGCTACCTCGAGCAGAACGTCGGCGCGCTCGACGTCGAGCTGACCGACGAGGAGCAGGCCCGCCTCGACGCGCTCGCGGCCCAGGTGGCCGGCGGCCGCTACTAGCCTCCGACCGTGGGCGGACGCGCCCGGTCCGCCGTACGTCCTAGCGTTGCCGGGTGGACCGCGCCCGGGCGACGAGGCTGCTGGTCGGCCTGCTCGCGTTTGCGTTCGCCGTCTCGGTCGTCCACTACGTCGACAACTACGTCAACTACGACGACTACCCGCAGGGCGGGGTCGGGCCGGTGCCCGCGCCGTCGGCGACCCTGGTCGGGCTCAGCTGGTTCGTGTTCACAGCCTCCGGCATCGCCGGCCTCTGGCTCTGGGTGCGCGGCCGGGTCACCGCCGCGTCGGTCTTCCTCACCGGATACTCCGTGAGCGGGCTGGTCGGCTTCGCCCACTACGCGGTGCCCAGCGCCACCTCGATGGTGTGGTGGCGCCAGCTGCACGTCATCACTGACATCTGCTGCGGGATCGCGGTTTTCGCGTTCGCGCTCTGGGTTGCTCGGAACGCAGCGGCCCTCACGCCGACGCCGTAGCGAGCACCGGCTCGGGGCGGTGGTCGATCTCGCGCCAGCGGGGGTCGATCGCGGGGAGCATCGTCACCACGAAGTACGCCGCCCCGCAGACCAGCAGCGCCACGGCCAGGCCGGCGCCGCCGACCAGGAAGCCGCCGACCAGGCCGCCAAGCTATCCGTTCGACCCAATCCGGAGTCGGCGATGGTCCAGCTGAACTAGCATGCGGGTCTCCTACCTCGTCAGGAAAGGCTTTACCTATGCATGTCTCGAAACCGATCCAGCGCGCGGCCACGGTTGCCGCCTCCGCGATGGCACTGGCCACGTTGGCCATCGCTGTTCCGGCGCAGGCCGCGCCAGTCTTCACCGACGCCCAGACCGACCTGGACCCGTTCAGCAGCGCGTACTCCTACTCCTACGTCGGCCCCAACGACTGCGGGTATGTCTCGGTCGGTGGCACCGAGCCGACCGTCCCCGTCGTCGAGAACGGGCCTGCCGCCAGCGCGTCCACCAGCGCCTCGGGCACGTACACCAACACGAGCATCCCGGGCGACACGGCGACCGGAACCTCCAGCGCGTCGGGGACGGGCAAGGTCACCTCGGTGGGGGGTGACCTCTCGACCATGGACCTGTCGGTGACGTCCGCCGCGCAGGTCACCAACGCCGTGGGGTCGTCCACCGAGTGCATCCGGGAGATGGATGCAGGCGTCGACCTGGAGTTCGAGTTCACGGTGACCCACCCCGGGTTCCTCACCCTGACCACCAAGAACACCGGCTCCGCGTACGGCGACGCATACATCTACAGCTACGACCCGCTCAACACCACCGACTCGGAGCCCTACGCCGACATCTCCGGCAATGGCCTGAAGTTCAATGCGACGACGAAGGTCTACCTGCCCGCCGGCACCTACCGCGGCGACTTGGATGGGGAGTCCTACAGGTACTCCAAGTCGTCGTACTCGGTGGCGGGTACGAGCACGATGCACGCCAAGTTCAACGTGGCCGGTTCACAGACCGAAGCCGTCTCGGGCAAGGGAAAGAAGTACGTCACCCTGCCGTCGGCACGGTCCTGCGCAACGCACTCGATCAACGCATCGGTCATCGGCAAGAAGAAGCGTGCCGACCAGATCAAGCAGGTCAACGTGTTCGTCAACGACGCCAAGGTGAAGAAGGTCAAGACGCCGGACAAGGGTGACGCCGTCACCATCGCCGTCGCCGACGACGTGGCTGCCGAGGTCCGGGCCGAGGTCACCCTCTTCCCGCGCAAGAAGGGCAAGCCCGGCAAGGTCGTCCAGGTGACGGCTTCCTACGAGGCCTGCTCCTGACCTGACCGACAGCTCCAGCACGACGGCCCGGTCCCGCTTCTGCAGGGCCGGGCCTTCGGCTACGGCCGTGGGTCGCTGGGCGGCTCGATCTCCGGCTGTTCAGGAGCTGCGCCGGGGTCCTCGCCCGGGCCGGGTGGCGGGTCGGGAGTCGGGATGGGGTCGGGGTCGCCACTCGGGACGACATCGGGGTCCGGGTCCTGCGGTGAAGTGGTCATGCCGTCCGGTACCCGAAGCGACCGGCGGCGGCTGAGGCCGTTCATCGTTCAACCACCCGGGTACCGCCCGCGGGTGAACGAGGACGACAGCCAGGCGACCGGCGGTCGGTTCGAGCGCGACGAGGACTACATCCCCGACCGGATCACCGCCGGGGGCCGTACGCCGGAACACGGGCCGCGCGACGTACCGCTCTGGCCGGTCGAGGCCGGCCGCTACCGGCTGGTCGCGGCGCGGGCCTGCCCCTGGGCGAGCCGGGCGGTCGTCGTGCGCGAGCTGCTCGGGCTCCAGGACGTGGTCTCGCTGGGATTGTGCGGGCCGACCCACGACGTGCGGAGCTGGACCTTTGACCTGGACCCGGGCGGCGTCGACCCGGTGCTCGGGATCGAGCGGCTGCAGCAGGCCTACTTCGCCCGGTTCCCGGCGTACGAGAAGGGCATCACGGTGCCGGCGATGGTCGACGTCCCGACCGGCCAGGTGGTCACCAACGACTTCCCGTGGATGACCCACGACCTGTTCCACGAGTGGCGCGAGTTCCACCGGCCGGACGCACCGGACCTGTGGCCGGCGCCGCTTCGCGAGGAGATGGACGAGGTGATGAAGCGGGTCTACACCGAGGTCAACAACGGTGTGTACCGCTGTGGCTTCGCCAGCTCGCAGGAGGCGTACGACGCGGCGTACGACCGGCTGTGGGCTGCCCTCGACTGGCTCGAGGAGCGGCTGGCCCACCGGCCGTACCTCATGGGCGAGGCGATCACCGAGGCCGACGTGCGGCTGTTCACCACCCTGGTCCGCTTCGACGTCGTCTACCACGGTCACTTCAAGTGCAACCGACAGAAGCTGACCGAGCTCCCGGCGCTGTGGCGCTACGCCCGCGACCTGTTCCAGACCGCCGGCTTCGGTGACACCGTGGACTTCGACCAGATCAAGCGGCACTACTACGTCGTGCACAGCGGCATCAACCCGACCGGGATCGTGCCGCGCGGTCCCGACCTCTCCGGGTGGCCCACCCCGCCCGACCCAAGCACCGGCGAGCGCTTGGCCAAGGGCGCCGGCGACGAGGAGCCACCCGCCTAGGCTCTTGGGCATGGGACACGACCACGGGCACGCCGCCGGTCGGGCCGAGGACCGCGCCCGGCTGCGGGTGGTGCTGGCGGTCACCGCGAGCGTGCTCGTGCTCGAGGTGGTTGGCTGGCGGGTCACGGGGTCCCTCGCCCTGCTCGCCGACGCCGGCCACCTGGCCACCGACGCGGCCGCGGTCGTGCTCGCCCTCGGGGCGTCGTACGTCGCGACGCTGAAGGGCGGGCCGCGCTCGACGTTCGGCCTGCACCGGGCCGAGGTGCTCGCCGCGCTGGTCAACGCCGTCGTGCTGCTCGTCGTCTGCGGCTACCTGCTGTACGCCGGCATCAGCCGGCTGTCCTCACCCGAGCACGTCGACGCCGGACCGATGGTCGCGTTCGCGGCTGTGGGCCTGCTCGCCAACGGCATCTCCATGGCGGTGCTGGCCCGCGCCGAGCGCGGCTCGCTCAACATGCGCGGCGTGGTCAACGAGGTCCTCGCCGACCTGCTCGGGTCGCTGCTCGCCGTGATCGCTGGCGTGGTGATCTGGACGACGGGATTCACCCGCGCCGACTCCATAGCCACGCTGGTGATCGCTGTGCTGATCCTGCCGAGGTCGTTCGCGCTGGCCCGCGACGCCACCGTCGTCCTGCTCGAGGTCGCGCCGAGGGGGCTCGACCTCGAGGACGTGCGCGCCCACCTGCTCGGCATCCCGGGCGTCACCGACGTCCACGACCTGCACGCCTGGACGATCACCAGCGGCATCCCGTCGCTCTCCGCGCACGTCACCGTGACGGACGCGTGCCTCGCCCAGCGCGGCGTCGGCGCCACCCTCGACGAGCTGTGCGCGTGCGTCGCCGCGCACTTCGACATCCACCACGCGACGTTCCAGGTCGAACCGGTCACCCACCAGGAGCACGAGGACCTCGGCGAGGTGCACTAGTGGTCACCGCCGGATTCAGGCGACCGCCGGCACCGGCCGGGCGGAGCGCAGCCCCAAGGCTCCGGCCGTCAGGCAGGCCAGCGCGGTGATGAGCGAGAACCACGGGAAGATCGCGGCCAGCCCCCACTCGGTAGCGGCCCAGCCGGCCAGGATGGTCGGGACGGCCATCGCGGTGTAGGCGAGCACGTAGAACGCCGACATCACCTCGCCGCGGTGTCCGGCCGGCACGACCTGGCCGAGGTGGCGCAGCGAGCCGCCGAAGGCGAGCCCGAAGGTCAGCCCCATGAACACCGCCGCCGCGAGGACGAGCGACGCGTGACCGCTGTCCAGGGCGACCACGCTGAGCAGGAGTGCCGCAGCCGTGCCGAAGTCACCGATGACCGCCGCGCGGCGCGCGGCGATCGCTCCGCCGAACCACTGGCTGACCGCGGCGGCACCGGCCATCGCGGCCACCACGATCCCGCCGAACACCAGGCTGTGGATGTGGGTCGACTGGCCCGCGAAGCTCGGGAACAGGGAGAGGTAGACGCCCAGCACCGACCAGGCGGCCATGACGCCGATGACGGCGAACCGGAAGTCGGCGCTGATCGAGGCGGGCACCGACGGCCGCGCGATGCGGAACGGCGCCGTCCCGCGCGAGCCGTGCGGCTCCGTCATCGCCAGCACACCCAGCAGCAGCGCCAGGACGACCGCGCCGACGAGGGCGTACGGCGTGACGAACGGGTGCGGCCCGAACTGCGCGAGCAGCGCGGCACTGAGGATCGTCACCGCGATCCCCACGTTGAACATGATCCCGGTGATGTGCCCCGTCCGGGCGCCGCGCTCGGGGCGGAGGTCCAGCAGGGCCGCGCTGCCGACGACCACCGCGGTGCCGACGGCCGCACCATGGATGAACCGACCGACGAAGAGCGCCGGCAGTCCGGATGCCGTCATGAAGACCACGAGCCCCACGAGCATGCCGACGGCCGCGCCCACCAGGAGCGGCTTGCGCCCGAACCGGTCCGAGGCCTGGCCGGCCACCAGCACCGCGCCGAGCGCCGCGACCGCGTAGACCGCGAAGACGAGGGTGGTCGTGATCGGGGCCAGGCCCCAGCGCTCGGCGTACAGCCCGTAGAGCGGGGCCGGAGCACCGGAGACGCCGAGGGAGACGGCGAGGAGTGCGATGAGCAGCGGGTACGCCCAGGACTGCTCGGCCGCGGTCTGCGGAGCGGCGGTGACGGGACGCGCGATGGTGCTCATGGCTTCCTCCTGCGTGGTAAGTTCGACGCATATCGAACTCGTTTCACCGTACTCCTAGTTCGATGAGCATCGAACCTATGGGTCCGTGATCCGGGCCACAGTGGTGGCCGAGGAGAGTGGCCGAGGAGAGAGAGGCCGTGATGCCGGAGGAGTCCACGCCCACGATCAGTCCGATGGGGAGGCTCCAGGACGTGCTCGAGGCGCTGTCCGACCCGGTCCGCCTCGAGATGGTGCGCCGGCTGGCCAGTGCCGGCGAGCCGGTCGCGTGCGCCGACCTCTACGACTCGGTCAGCAAGTCCACGGCCAGCCACCACTTCAAGGTGCTGCGCGAGGCCGGGCTGACGGAGCGCCTCTCGATCGGAGGTCAGACCCACCAGAGCCTGCGCCTGGCCGACCTCGAGGAGTCCTTTCCGGGCGTGATCAGCTCGATCGTCGCGGCGTCGCGAAGCTGACCGTCGGGCCGCTCGTCCGCACCGTCAGAGCTTGAAGAGTGCCGCGACGAGGACGTAGGTCTCGGACACCACGTGCGGCTCGTGCAGGTCTCCGGGGTTCGCCAACGTCGCCCGGGAGCGTTCGCGAATGGCGGCGCCTGGGTCCGGGGCGACCAGGTCCACGCACAGGCCGGCTACCACGGCGTCGGCGTCGTGCTCGTCCAGGGCGTCGAGTGCGAGGCCGTTGTGGAGCAGCGTTGCGACCTCGACGAACACCTCACGCGCCATCTCGAGGTCGACGTCTGCTGGGCGTTCCACGGCGACCGCCTCCGCGGTGGCCAGGAACCGCTCGAGGTACGGCGGCTCGGCGGTGTCCGACGGCATGCCCTGAGCGTCTCAGGGGCCGTGGGGTCCGGCAAACGGATAACCGGAGCTCTTGTTCGGGCGAGGACCTGCCGGGTTGGGCGCTCACGGCCCGCACCGATAGATTGGCGCCGCACGATCGTGACCCGGCTCACAGCCCGCACCACCCCCGCGACGCGGTGGCCGGACCATTTGCACCGTGGGCGGAGAACCCGACCCGGCCGTGACCTCCCGAGGAGACCTCTGTGACAGCATTCGGCCCCGACCTCGCCGACGTCTTCGGCCCCTCGCAGCAGGACGGCGGCCCCGAGCTGATCCAGCTGCTGACGCCCGAGGGCGAGCGGGTGCACCACCCGGAGTTCGACATGGAGTTCTCGGCGGACCAGCTGCGCGGCTTCTACCGCGACATGGTCATGGTCCGCCGGATCGACACCGAGTCGACCGCTCTGCAGCGGCACGGCGAGCTCGGTATCTGGGCCCAGCTGCTCGGCCAGGAGGCCGCCCAGGTCGGTGCCGGCCGCGCGCTGCGTCCCCAGGACTTCGTCTTCCCGACCTACCGCGAGCACGGCGTCGCCTGGTGCCGGGGGCTCGACCCGCTGAAGCTGCTCGGCCTGTTCCGCGGCGTCGACCACGGCGACTGGGACCCCGAGGAGTACAACTTCGGCCTCTACACGATCGTGATCGGCGCGCAGACGCTGCACGCCACCGGCTACGCGATGGGGATGCAGCGCGACGGCGCGGTCGGCACCGGCGACCCGGACCGCGACTCGGCGGTGATCGCGCACTTCGGTGACGGCGCCTCCAGCCAGGGCGACGTCAACGAGGCGTTCATCTTCGCGGCGTCCTACAACGCTCCGGTCGTGTTCTTCTGCCAGAACAACCAGTGGGCGATCTCGGAGCCGATCGAGCGGCAGACCCGGATCCCGCTCTACCAACGCGCTCTCGGCTTCGGCTTCCCGGGCGTCCGGGTCGACGGCAATGACGTCCTCGCGACGTACGCCGTCACCCAGGCCGCGCTGCAGCGGGCTCGGGAGGGCAGCGGGCCCACCCTCGTGGAGGCCTACACCTACCGGATGGGCGCGCACACCACGACCGACGACCCCACCCGCTACCGGCTCTCCGACGACGTCGAGCACTGGAAGCTCAAGGACCCGATCGCCCGCCTGGAGGTGTACCTACGCCGCAACGGCCTCGTCGACGACGACTTCGTCGCCACACTGAAGCAGGAGGCCGACGACCTCGGTCACCGCCTGCGAGAGGGCTGCAAGGCGTTGCCGGACCCGAAGCCGCTGGACATGTTCAACCACGTCTACGCCGAGGAGACCGAGGAGCTGCGCCAGCAGCGCGAGGGCTATGCGGCGTACCTCGAGACCTTCGAGGGGGCGCACTGACATGACACCGCACGCAATCGCTCCGCCTGTGCTCCACGTCCGCGCGGAGACCGCGAGATGAGCGGCCCGACGCAGAAGATCACGTTGGCCAAGGGCCTCAACATGGGCCTGCGCAAGGCGATGGAGGACGACCCCAAGGTCCTGATCATGGGCGAGGACGTCGGCAAGCTCGGCGGTGTCTTCCGGATCACCGACGGCCTGCAGAAGGACTTCGGCGAGGACCGGGTGATCGACTCACCGCTGGCCGAGTCAGGCATCGTCGGAACCGCGGTGGGCATGGCCCTGCGCGGGTACCGGCCGGTCGTGGAGATCCAGTTCGACGGGTTCGTCTACCCGGCGTACGACCAGATCGTGTGCCAGGTCGCCAAGATGAACTACCGGTCCAAGGGCAACTGCCCGATGCCGATGGTCATCCGGATCCCCTTCGGTGGCGGCATCGGTGCGGTCGAGCACCACTCGGAGAGCCCCGAGGCGCAGTTCGCCCACACCCCCGGCCTCAAGGTGGTCGCCTGCTCGAACCCGGTGGACGGCTACTGGATGATCCAGCAGGCGATCGCGTGCGACGACCCGGTGATCTTCCTGGAGCCCAAGCGGCAGTACCACGCCGACAAGGCCGACCTCGACGACTCGGTCACGCCCGAACCCCTGTTCGCCAGTCGCGTGGTGCGGCGCGGCACCGATGCGACGCTGCTCGCCTACGGCCCGATGGTGAAGACCGCCATGAAGGCCGCGGAGGCGGCGTCGACCGAAGGCAGGTCGCTCGAGGTGATCGACCTGCGGACGCTCAGCCCGCTCGACATGGGCCCGGTCTATGAGTCCGTACGTCGCACCGGCCGCGCCATCGTCACCCATGAGGCCCACGTGAACCTCGGCATGGGCGCCGAGGTGGCCGCGCGGGTCCAGGAGGAGTGCTTCTACTCCCTCGAGTCGCCGGTGCTCCGTGTCGGGGGCTTCGACACGCCCTACCCGGCCTCCCGGATCGAGGAGGACTTCCTGCCCGACCTCGACCGGCTGCT
>JAWWPK010000124.1:0-4224 GCA_033854925.1 Nocardioidaceae bacterium
GCTCGCCACGCCGAGCCGGAACATCCCTTGGGAACCCAGGATGTCGTCGGATGTGGCTTTCGCGTCTCCCGGCGTCACGAGCCCTTGGACGACGACGAGGTTGCCGAAACCTGCGAGCGCGGCCACGAGCAGGATGGCGCCGCCAGCGATGAGCGCTGCCCTTCGGGAACCCGAGGTGGTGTCGATCAGCTGCGCCGTTGCCGATGGTGCGGACGCATGGACCGGCGCCGGCACCTCCAGGTGGTTCGTCATGTCGTTCTCCCCTTCCGGGGGTTGGTCAGGGTTGGTTCGAAGCCGGCCAGCGCGGTTCGCCAGGTGGCGTCAAGATCGGCCCCCGGCGGGAACCGGTCGGAGAGCTCCAGGTCGACCAGCCCGTGCGCGAGCGCCCACAGGGCCCGGGCGAGGTGCTCGTCGCCCCCGGCCGCGGCGACGATCGGCGCAGCCGCGGCAGACTCGACGCCCGGTGCGATGCGGTCCCGCGCCAGAGGACGTCGGGTGGCCACCTCGTAGAGCCTGGGGTGGGCCGTGGCCCAGGACCGGTAGGCATCAGCAAGGGCGCCCAGCCCGGGGCCTGCGGAGGCAAGGTGTCGCGCCATGTCGACCAGCGCCCTCTCCTGCACACCCGCGACGATGTCGTCCTTGTCCCGCACGTGCTTGTACAACGACGGCGCGCGGATCCCCATCCGGTTGGCGAGCTCCCGCATGGTCAGCGCGTCGGGGCCCTCGTCCTCCAGCACCGCGACGGCCACGTCGAGGATCTCGTCCCTACGGGAGCTCATCGAGCGGTCTGGGTCGCGACGGCCATCTCCGCGCGCAGGCGCAGTGCTTTGTTCATCGCCTCGAACCCCGCGCGGGTCCGCTCGAGCATCTTCCCGGTGAGCGGCACCAGCAACCCGCTGAACTCCTCGCTCTGGGTCAGGCGGGTCCGGCCGGGCTCCACGGCCTCCAGCCGGAACGAGTGCCGGCCGTCGAAGACGCCGGGCACGAGCAGTCGGCCGAGCCACTCGAGGCGCGTCCCCTCCTCCACCTCGGTGATCGTCGGGCGGAAGGTCATCGGGCGGCCTCCGGGCGGCGCGATGCGGACCTCGGCCCGGCCGCCGACGACCAGCTCGCCCTCGAACGAGGTGATGAACGGGTTCCACTCGGCGTACTCGGAGACCGCGGACAGCTCGGCCCAGACGGTCTCGACGGGGACGGCGATCTCGGTGACCACTCGGATGCTCTTCATGGCTTCTCCTTGTATGGCTAACGTTGTTAGCCATCATGGCTTACGGCGTTAGCCATGTCAAGGACTGGCCCTGGATCACTGTCCGTCGAGGTCGCCGATCAGCGCCTCGACGCGCCTCCGGATCTCGTCGCGGATGGGGCGGACCGCGGCGACGTCCTGGCCGGCCGGGTCGTCGAGGACCCAGTCCTCGTACCGCTTGCCGGGGTAGAAGGGGCACTCGTCGCCGCAGCCCATGGTGATGACGACGTCGGCGCTCTTGACGGCGGAGTCGCTGAGCAGCTCGGGTTGCTCGGCGCCGATGTCGATGCCCTCCTCGGCCATCGCCTCGACCGCGGCGGGATTGACCTGGTCGGCGGGTTGGGAGCCCGCGGAGAGGACCTCGATCCGCCCGCCCGCCAGGTGCTGGAGGTAGCCGGCGGCCATCTGGGACCGACCGGCGTTGTGCACGCACACGAAGAGGACGGTCGGCCGATGCTGCGTTTCGTGGTCGCTCATGAGGCTGCTCCTTGCGTCGGGTGGAGAAGTGCGACGAGCGCAAGGCCGACCGCTCCGCCGACGACCTGCATCAGGACGAAGGCCGGTGCCGATGCCGGCGCAATGCCGGCGAAGGTGTCGGAGAGCATGCGGGCCACGGTCACTGCGGGATTGGCGAAGCTGGTGGAGCTCGTGAACCAGTACGCCGCGGCGATGTAGCCGCCGACCGCGTAGGCGACGGTCTCCGGGCGACCGGCGCGGATGCTGCCGAACACGATGACGACCAACCCCGCCGTGGCGACGACCTCGGCCAGCAGCGTGCCCGACGAGGCGCGGTGGTGGCCCGAAAGGGAGACTGCGTCGAGCTCGAACATCAGGTTGGCAAGGACGCAGCCGACCACCCCGCCGGCCACCTGGGCGGCCACGGACAGGACCGCCTCGCGGGTGGTGACCAGACCGAGCACGCGCTCGACCGCAGTGACGACCGGGTTGAAGCTGGCCGAGACCGGCTGGAGCGCCAGGATCAACGCGACCAGGGCCGCCCCGGTGACCAGGCTGTTCTCCAACAGCTGAAGGCCCACGTCGCCCGGCGAGAGTCGCTGGGCCGCGATGCCCGAACCGACGACGGCCATCACCAGGAACGCCGTACCGACCGCTTCCGCAGCCACTCGACGACCGAGGCTCACCCGGCGACGCCGCCGATCAGCGCGCCCAGGTCGGCGAGGGCCTCCGGCATCACGCGGTAGTAGACCCACACGCCCCGCTTGCTCCGGTCGAGCAAGCCGGACTCGTGCAGCACCTTCAGGTGATGGCTGATCGTGGGCTGGGACAGGTCGAACGCGTCGTTCAGGTCGCACACGCAGGCCTCACCATCTCCGTGCGAGGCCACGAGCGAGAGCAGTCGCAGCCGCACCGGGTCGGCGAGCGCCTTGAGGAGCGGCGCGATCCGCTCGGCCGCATCGGAGGTCAACGGCTCCTTGGTCAGCGGGGCACAGCAGGCCACCGTCTCGACGGGCGTCAGCTCGAGCAGGGACTTCGACATGCATCAATATTGACATTCATCAATGTCTGATGCAAACTCCAGACATAGACATTCATCTATGTGAAGGAGAACCACGCATGTCCCGCCTCCAGCTCGCCATCAACGTCGACGACCTCGAGACCTCGATCGACTTCTACCGCCGGCTCTTCGCCACCGAGCCCGCCAAGGTCCGTCCGGGCTACGCCAACTTCGCCGTCGCCGAGCCGCCGCTGAAGCTCGTCCTGATCGAGAACCCCGGCCACGGTGGCTCCCTCAACCACCTCGGTGTCGAGGTCGAGGACGTCGACAGCGTCGACGCCATCCAGAGCCGCCTCGCAGAGGACGGGCTGGCGTCCGTCGACGAGCGCGACACCACGTGCTGCTACGCCAGGCAGGACAAGTTCTGGGTCTCGGGCACGCCCGACGGGGAGTCCTGGGAGATCTACACCGTCCTGGCAGACAGCCCCACGCCGAACGGCGAGACCGACGGTCAGGAGTGCTGCACCAGCGCCCTCATCGAGGCCTCGCCGGCGCAGGAGGCCGCGGCAAAGGTCTGCTGCGGCTGAGACACAGGGACGTCAACAGCTCAGCTCAGGGCCGGGTCGAACCGCTCCCAGACGCGGTGCGCGCCGAGCGCGGCGTGGACGTCGGCGAAGACCGCCGCCGGGTCGTCACCGCTGAAGACCCCCGCGGCGCCTGCGACGTTGACGAGCTCGAGGGCGGAGGCTCCGACGCCCCAGGCGCCGATCGCCTTCGCGTGCCGGAAACACTCCTGAAGCAGCAGCACCACCCGGGGGTCGAGCTGCGGCTCGCCGTCCTCGCCGGCCTTGCTGTCCCGGACGGCCAGCGCGTCGGCGGCCGGTGCTGGGCTGCCGGCCAGCAGGACGGCGTCGAACTCGACCGACCGGGTTGCGGCGAAGGTGCGCTGGACCGTGGTCCCGTCCGGCAGCTTCCCGCCGTACGGCGCCACGACCAGCGGGACCATGCCCGCCGCCGACACGGCCTCCCGGACGGCGTCGAGGCCGCCGAGGTCGCCGTCGGGGTCCACGACGATCCCGACCACCCGACCGTCGCTCGGCCAGTCGGTGTCACCGAGCTGCGACAGCGCCGGGCTCGGGTCGAGCTCGGCCAGCGGCTCGGTCGGGTCAGGCACCGGGAGCCCCAGTCCGGCAGCGACCTGTGCGCACAGCTCCGGGTCGACGTTGGCCAGCGCCAACAGCTGGCGCTCCCTGACCGCCTGCTCGAAGCACTTCGCGAGCTCGAAGGTGTACGCCGCAACGATGTGCTCCTTCTCGGGCGCCGTCATGCTGAGCCAGAACTGTCGCACCTGGCTGAAGTGGTCGTCGTACGACGCGGGCGCCTCGCGGGTCTTCACCGACTCCGCGACGAGGGCGGGCACGTCGATGAAGGCGCCGTCTCGAGCTCCATCCGCGAAGAACGGGCAGCCGCCGTCGAGGGAGTTCGGCTTGTACGGCGCGACGCCGCCGTGCACCGCGTCCTG
>JAWWPK010000125.1:0-6180 GCA_033854925.1 Nocardioidaceae bacterium
CTCATGAGCCGCGACCCGGGCGCGCCAGACCGCCTCGTCGAGGACCACCTGCTCCAGCACTGGCACCGGTCAAGGATAGGAGCGGCCGGCGGGGGCCGGCCGGGCTGGGACTCGGCGACCGCTCATCGAGCTTGTCGAGATGTCCGCAGGGTCGGCTCCCATCGCAGGCTGCGGAGGTCTCGACAGGCTCGACCAGCGGTGGGCGAGCGGGGTGCCTTCGCAGCCTCGAGGCAACTCCCGGCTCGCCCGCACTCGTCAGGGGGGTGTGAGGACGAGCCTGGTTGCGGTCAGCGTCGTAGCCAGTGTGGTCGTCATCGGTGGCCCGGTGCTCGTGGGGCGCGCGTCTGACGAGCCGGTGGTGGCTGCCGACGACCACCAGACGGTCGGGGTCGCCGACGTACCCACGACGCCACAGGCCGCTCCAGGGACGCCCCGGGAGCTCGACAGGGCGGCGCACTCGACCACGGACCCGAGCAGCATCTGGGTGATCGTCAACAAGACCCACCCGATCGCGCCGGACTTCCGTCCCGAGCTGGGGATCGTGCGGGGCTACCAGGTGGCCACGGCGGCCGTAGACCCGCTGGGCCGGCTGCTCGACGCCAGCGACCGCCGCGGCCTGGGCTTCAAGATCGAGAGCGCCTTCCGGTCCTACGACTACCAGCTCCACGTCCACGCCGCCACGGCCGCCGCCCGCGGCGACGCCGAGGCCGACCTGCTGTCGGCGCGCGCCGGCTACAGCGAGCACCAGACCGGCCTCGCCGTCGACCTGATCACGCCCTCGGACCCGGGCTGCGACTTCGAGGCCTGCTTCGCCGGCACGGCCGGCGGCCGCTGGCTGGCGCGGACCGCCTGGCGGTTCGGTTTCGTCGTCCGCTACCAGCCCGAGACCACCGCCATCACCGGCTACGCGCCCGAGCCGTGGCACGTGCGGTACGTCGGCAAGCCACTCGCCAGGGAGCTGCACAGGGAGGGGATCGCGACGCTGGAGGAGTTCTTCGGTGTACCCGGAGGCGACTACCCGGCCTCGTGACTCAGACGGCGGGCCGGGCCGGCGCACCTCCGGCCGTCCCCTGCCGGGAGGCGCAGCTCCCCGTAGTCGGCCATGGCGCGGGTCAGTCCGACCACCTCGACGCCGTCGCGACCGCTGAGCAGCTCCGCGACCTGCCCGCCGAGGCGCCCGCGGGCGCCCGTCACCGCGATCCGGGTCATGCGCCGATCATCGTGCGTGTGGCCGGTCGATAGGCTCGGCGGGTGCGCATTGCCCGATTCACCACCGGAGAAGACCCGCAGTACGGCGTGGTCACCGGGGAGCTCGACGACCAGGGCCAGCTCGAGGACGACGCGGTCATCGTGGCCCTGGCCGGCGACCCGCTGTACGTCGGGATCAAGCTGCTCGAGGAGGAGCACCGGTTGGCCGACGTACGCCTGCTCGCGCCGGTGCTGCCGCGCAGCAAGGTCGTCGGGATCGGCCGCAACTACGCCGCGCACGCCGCCGAGATGGGCAACGACGTCCTGGCCGAGCCGCTGATGTTCCTCAAGCCGAACACCAGCGTGATCGGCCCGGGGGACCCGATCTTCTACCCGCCGCAGACCAGTGACCTGCACTACGAGGGCGAGCTCGCGGTCGTGATCGGGCGGATCTGCCGCGACGTGCCACCCGAGCAGGCCACCGACGTGATCCACGGCTACACGATCGGCAACGACGTCACCGCCCGCGACCTCCAGGCTGAGGACGCGACGTGGACCCGCGGCAAGGGGTTCGACTCCTTCTGCCCGCTCGGCCCGTGGATCGAGACCGACCTCGACCCCGACGACTTCGCCAAGGGCCGCACGGTGCGGACCTTCCTCAACGGCGACCTCGTGCAGGACGGCAACACCGCCGACCTGATCTTCGACATCCCGACCCTGGTCGCGGCCGTCTCGAGCGTGATGACCCTGCTGCCGGGCGACGTCATCCTCACCGGCACGCCGGCGGGCGTCGGCCCGATGCAGGTCGGCGACGAGGTCGAGGTCGCCATCGAGGGACTCGGCTCGCTGGCCAACCCGGTGGCAGTGCGATGACTGAGGGGACGACCGAGAGGTTGACCGGGGTGAGGGTCCGGTTCTGCCCGTCGCCGACCGGTTCGCCGCACGTCGGCTTCGCGCGAACGGCGCTCTACAACTGGGTCTTCGCCAGGCACCACGGCGGCACCTTCGTGTTCCGCATCGAGGACACCGACAAGGAGCGGAGCACCGAGGAGTCCTACGAGGGCATGCTCGGCGCAATGGAGTGGCTCGGCCTCGACTGGGACGAGGGCCCCGGCAAGGGCGGCCCGCACCCGCCCTACCGCCAGAGCGAGCGGGGCGACCTCTACCGCGACGTCCTCGCGAAGCTCTCCGAGTCGAAGTTCACCTACCGCTGCTACTGCACCACCGAGGAGGTCGACGCGCGGCGCAAAGCGTCGGGCTCCAAGGTGCAGGGGTACGACGGCTTCTGCCGCGAGCTCACCGACGACCAGGTCGCGGCGTTCGAGGCCGACGGTCGCAAGCCGGTGGTGCGCTTCCGCATGCCCGACGGCTCGGTCACCTGGGACGACCTCGTGCGCGGCGAGATCACCTTCGAGACCCAGCACGTCCCCGACTTCGCGCTCTGCCGGGCCAACGGAGACCCCCTCTACACGCTGGTCAACCCGGTCGACGACGCGCTGATGGAGATCACCCACGTGCTGCGCGGCGAGGACCTCCTCTCGAGCACGCCCCGGCAGATCCCGCTGCACCGGGCTCTCGTCGAGCTCGGCATCTCGAAGGTGGTGCCGGAGTTCGGGCACCTGCCACTGGTCATGGGCGAGGGCAACAAGAAGCTTTCGAAGCGGGACCCGCAGGCGCACCTGTTCATGTACCGCGACGACGGCTTCCTGCCCGAAGGAGTGCTCAACTACCTGGCCCTGCTCGGGTGGGCGATCGGGCCGGACCGCGACGTCTTCACGCTCGACGAGATGGTCGACGCGTTCGACATCAAGGACGTGAACCCCAACCCCGCGCGCTTCGACCTCAAGAAGGCCGAGGCGATCAACGCCGACCACCTGCGGATGCTCTCGGTCGAGGACCTCACCCACCGGGTGGTCCCGTTCCTGCAGGCCGCGGGCGTCCTCACCGACCCGGTCGACGACGCCGACGCGCAGCTGCTCGAGCTGGCGATGCCGCTGGTCGCCGAGCGGATGAACAAGCTCACCGAAGCGGTGCCGATGCTCGGCTTCCTGTTCGCCGACACGCTCGAGGTCGTCGACGAGGTCGACGACGCCGGGCGCGACGTCGTACGCGCGGCGCACGAGGCGCTCTCGGGCCTGGAGACGTGGTCGACCGCTGACATCGAGGCCGCCCTGCGCGAGGCCCTGGTCGAGAAGCTCGAGCTCAAGCCGCGGGTGGCGTTCGGCCCGGTCCGGATCGCGGTGACCGGGCGGAAGGTGTCGCCCCCGCTGTTCGAGTCCCTGGAGCTGCTGGGTCGCGACCGCTCGCTGGCGCGCCTGTCCACGGCAGCAGGCTGATGGAGGGTCCGAACTACCACCTCGTCCAGCGGGTGGTCGGCCGGTGGGCGGTCTGGCGGCCGATCCTCGGGTTGGTCGTCGGTGTGCTGCTGATGCTGGTCGCCCAGTTCGCGCTGCTGCTCGGCTTCGCAGTCTTCTACCTTGCGACGGGCGCGGACGTGGGTGACAAGCTCAACGCGCTGAGCGACACCTCGCACGTGACCCCCAGCCTGCTGGCCTACCTCAACCTCTCGCTGGCCGCCGCGATCCCGATCGTGCTGTTCCTCACCCGGGTCCTGCACGGCATGCGGCCTGGCTGGGTCTCGTCCGTCATCGGCCGCCTCCGGTGGAGGTGGATGGCGGTCACCTTCGGGCTGGCGCTCGTGGCGCTGCTCGCCACGCTGGTCGTCGGCTCGTTCGTGCCGGCGGCCGGTGACCCGGCGGACTCCACCGGCGGGCTGAACCACTGGACCGATGCCACTCGCGACTTCGTGGTCGTCATCGTGCTGCTCACGCCGCTGCAGGCCGCGGGGGAGGAGTACGCCTTCCGGGGCTACCTCACGCAGGCGTTCGGCGGGCTGTTCCGCAGCCGGGTGGCCGCCGTACTCATCCCGGCGGTGCTCTTCGCGCTGGCGCACGGCGCCCAGGACGCGCCCGTCTTCTTCGACCGGCTCGCCTTCGGCATCGTGTCCGGGATCCTCGTCATCGCGACCGGTGGCCTCGAGGCCGGGATCGCGATGCACGTGCTGAACAACTTCCTGGCCTACGGCTTCGCGCTGGCGTTCAGCGACATGACCTCCGCGCTGAACCCGACCGGTGGCAGCTGGTGGACGCTGCCCACCACGCTCACCCAGTCGCTGGTCTACCTGGCGCTGGCGATGTGGGCGGCCCGGCGGATGGGCATCGCGCGGGCGGTCGACCGTGGCTCGACCGGGAACGTTTTGGAGGCCTCCGAGCCGCGCGTGTAAGGTTTCTCCCCGGCCCGGAGCCGGTGGGAAACCACCGTGAAAACCGGGCCATACACCAGTAAAGCAGTGGGATATGGTGTAATTGGCAGCACGACTGGTTCTGGTCCAGTTAGTCTAGGTTCGAGTCCTAGTATCCCAGCGAAGTCGCCGCCCCGGTTGATCACAGAGGCGGCGATTGGCACGTCCATGGGGCTCCCAAGTACAGTTTCGCGGGTTGTGCCAGCAACGACAGCACAGCATCCACGCAGTGCGAGCCCCCGTTGTGTAGTGGCCTAGCACGCCGCCCTCTCAAGGCGGTAGCGCCGGTTCGAATCCGGTCGGGGGTACCACGCGAGAAGAAGCGGGTCCGAAGCGCGCAGCGCTCGGTTCCGACCCGACGGAGACTCACTCGGGTCGGACGGCTCGGCGGCCTCTCAGGGCGCTGGTGACGGCCGAGGCACCGGTACCACGGTGAGCCACTCGTCGAGGCCCAGGTAGTCGTCGGGGTTGGTCGTGTAGAGCGGCAGGCCGTTCGCCACCGCCGTCGCCGCGATCTGGAGATCGGCGTGCCGACGGCGCGGCGTTCGGCCGTAGGCCAGAACCGCACCACTTAGCTGGCCGTAGATGCGCGCAGCGGGTGCGTCGAACGGCATGGGGTCGAACTCGCTCTCGGTGCGCTGCAGGATCGCGGTACGGCGGCCCCGCTCGACGCGCGCGGGCGGGTCGTCACCGACGACGGCGTGCGGCCCCGCGGACAGCTCGGCCAGGGTCACCGCGCTGATCGCCATCTCGTCGGGGAGGGCGCCGGGCGTGAGCAGGTCGCGCAGGATGACGATGTTGGTGTCGATGAGACCGCGTGGATGATCAGCCGGCATAAGGGTCGGGGACGTCGTTGTCGATCACCGCGTCGAGGTCGGTGCGGAACCGATCGGGGTCGATCGAGCCCGTGCCAGCGGCAGCGAGGAACTCCCCGCGCGGAACGAACGTACGCCGGTGTCGAAGCGGGACCAGCTCCCCGATCTGGTGGCCGTCGCGGGTGACTGTGAAGGCCTGCCCCCGCTCGACCGAGTCCATGATCTCCTTCGATCGCAGGCGCAGGTCGCGCTGGCTGATCTCGGGCTGGACGCTCATGATCACACGGTAGCACGCTGTGCTACACCCGGTCGGATACCGATGCCGTGGCTCGGACCTGACCTTGGCCGACACCGTCGCGGACGCCGAGACCGGTGGCCAAGACCTGGGGCCGGAGGCTGGCCACGCGCAACGAGGAAGCCCACACGCCGGCTGGAGAAGCTCGGCCACACCGTGGTCATCGACCCGGCTGGCTGTCAGCCCGACGTCGGTCAACTGCATCGTCGGGCTCCGCCGGACGGCGCTCACGCACGCCTTGGGTCAAGTCCTTGTCCTTGACCCGAGATGGGCTCTGGCTCTGTCTGGACGTCACCTCCTCGGAAAAGGACACTTCGCCCATGTCTTGCGCCGCTTCTCGTCCCTATGCTGATAAATGGCCTGAGCTTCTGCCCCCCAGCGGCAGGCCACAGAAACAGCCTGCCGCTGCCAAATGCGTGCGGCAGGCCACAGAAATGGCCTGCCGCTTCCAAATCCCCCGCGGCAGGCCATTTTGTTCGGCGGGGCAGGGAGCCCTCTCCCATGGATGCAGGGTCCGGTCAGGAGTCTGTCGATGGAGGTCGGTCGACGCGCAGCAGAGAGATGAGCTCTTGTTGCGAGTT
>JAWWPK010000126.1:0-5553 GCA_033854925.1 Nocardioidaceae bacterium
ACAGGTGGCCGAGCTCGGGAAGCCGGGTCTCGACGTACTCGGGGAGCCCGTCGAGGCCGAAGTCCCCGATCCCGAGCTCGGGGTCGACGAACGGGCCGGCGCGCAGCATCGGCATCCCGCCCAGGTCGGCGACGAGGCCGCCCAGCGTGGCGCCCACCCCCGCCAGACCAGCGGCGTCGAGCGTCGGCAGCAGCTGGTCGCCACGGACGCCCGGGAGGAACGAGGTCACCAGGAGTCCTGGCTGGTCACTCTCCGGGCGGGCCGGCCGCACGTCGAGCACCTCCGGCACCGGCACCAGCCCCCGAACCAGCCGCAGCACCGCCGCGTCGATCTCGGCGGCCCCCGGTCCGCGCACGCCCGGAGGGTAGATGCGGACCACGCTGCGCTCCCCCGCCGCCTCGGCGAGGAAGGTCTGCCCGGACCAGCCGCCCTCGAGCGGGGTCAACGAGGAGAAGTCCACGGCGACCAGTGTGGCCCGGGCGGGCTCCACGGTGGTCGAGGAGGTCGCCCTGCGACCGTCTCGAACCTGCCCGACTACGGTCGACCTGTGGGTACGCCGTACGACCGCCCGGTCCGCGTCGAGCGCCGGGCCGTCGACGAGCGGGACTCGCGCGCCGCCAACGGGCCCGACTGGGACCGTTATGCCGACGAGTACCAGGAGACCCACGGCAGCTATCTCGGCGACGCCGGGTTCCTCTGGGGGCCTGAGGGGCTGACCGAGGACGAGGCCGGGATCCTCGGCGACGTCACCGGCAAGGACGTGCTCGAGGTCGGCTCCGGCGCGGGGCAGTGCTCACGCTGGGTGCGAACCCACGGCGGCCGTGGCGTGGGTGTCGACCTGTCGTTCCGACAGCTCCAGCACTCGCGGCGGATCGATGACGAGACCGGGATCGCCGTGCCGGTCGTGCTGGGCACCGCGACCGCACTGCCGTTCGCCGACAGCAGCTTCGACGTCGTGTTCTGTTCCTTCGGAGCCCTGCAGTTCGTCGCCGACATCGACGACGCGGTCGCGGAGACCGCCCGGGTGCTACGCCCCGGTGGCCGCTACGCGTTCTCGGTCACGCACCCGACGAGGTGGATGTTCCCGGACGACCCCGGGCCGGACGGGCTGACTGCCTCCCAGTCGTACTGGGACCGCACGCCGTACGTCGAGGTCGAGGACCGCACCGGCACGGTGGCCTACGTCGAGCACCACCGGACCCTGGGCGACTGGGTGGCGCTGCTGGCCGGGCACGGCTTCCGGATCACCGACCTCCTCGAGCCGGAGTGGCCCGAGGGCAACGACCGGGTCTGGGGAGGCTGGTCGGCGATCCGCGGCAGGCTCACCCCCGGCACCGCGATCTTCGGCGCGGACCGGGGGGTCGGGTAGGGCAGGCGTCAGGCGCCCGCGCCCGCCTTCTCCTTCTCCGCCACGCGCTGCCCGCCGCCCTCGTTGCGCTCGCGCATGACCAGGGCGAGCCCGCCGAGCAGGCACAGGATGCCTCCTGCGAACCCGACGATCGGGACGATCGTCAACAGCACGGTGAGCGACTTGTCAGCGGCCTTGGCGTCGTCGACGAAGCCCTTGACCGAGGCGTCGGTCTGGGTCAGCGTGACGTCGGCAGCCGGTGTGCCATCGTCGAGGTACTGCTGCTGGTCCTGGCCGCTCTTGACGATCGAGCCGGTCTTCGGGTCGACGTAGACGGTCACCACGTTGTCGTAGGTGCCGGGGATCGCGTCGTCCGCCGGGGTCGACGGGTCGTCGGGGGCGATCAGGATCGGAACGTCCTTGACGGTGTACTGGAACTCGTAGGTGTCCAGGCCGAAGAGGTTCTTGGTGCCCTTGTAGTCGATGTCGACGGCCTTGCCGACGTCGCCGTCCCAGAAGGGGTAGGACTTCTTCTGCACGTCGAAGGGGAACTTGTTGATCAGTCCCTCGTGCGGGAACGCGTCCGGCGGGAGGTTCTTGTCCGTGACCGCGAGCGCGGAGACGCGGTCCTCGGCGAAGGTGTCGATGGTCGCCGTGATCAGGTCGGGGTCGTTGCCGTTGACGCACTCCTGCGCGCCGCCGGTGTCGAAGACCGCACAGGCGGTCTCGACCATGAGCACGTGGTCGTCGCTCGACTTGTTCGAGTCCGCCAGGGTGAGCCGGATCGCGTAGGCGGGCTTCTTGTCGAACGCACCGGTCAGTGGGTCGAGCTTGGCCGCCTCGCCGGCGTAGACCGTCTTCGTGTCCACGTCTAGCGGCGTCTTCTTGACCACCCCCGGCGCATAGGAGACCGCCAGAACCCCCGCGATCAACAGGAACGCCCCGAGGCCCAACAGGACCCGCGCCAGTACCCTCATCTGCTCCCCTCCCAGAAAGACAGGGGAAACCTACCGCAGAGTCACCTTCCGTGTGCAAACCGTCACATCGGGCTAGACGACGTGTTGCGTGCCACAATCCACGGCGTGTCGCAGCCCGAGGTCGAGCGGCGGGCGCCCGACGCTCCCGCACCGGTTCGCCGACCCCCCTCGCGGCGGGTCGCGGCCGGTCTGCCCGAGCGGCTGACCCGCCATCTCGTCCTCTACGGCGTGGGGCTGGTCCTGCTCCAGCTCGCCTTCCGCGGATGGGCGCTGGCGGGGTCGTGGTTCTACTTCGACGACATCGCGTTCATGTCCCGCGCGATGAACCAGCCGCTCGACGCGTCGTACCTCCTCGAGTCCTACGGCGGTCACCTGATGCCCGCCGGGTTCCTCACCACCTGGCTGCTCACCAAGGTCGCGGTCTACTCATGGGCGCCGTGGGCCGCACTGCTGCTCGCCCTGCAGGCACTGGCCGGGTTCGGGATGCTGAGGCTGCTCGTCTCGCTGTTCGGTCGACGGCCCCTGGTGCTGGCACTCCTGGCCGGCTACCTCGCCTACGTCTTCACCCTCTCGGCCGGGATCTGGTTCGCCGCGGGCATCAACCAGCTGCCGATGCAGGTGGCCCTGGTCTTCGGGCTGCACGCGCACGTCGAGTACCTCCGGTACCGCCGGCTCCGATCGCTCGCAGTGGCGATCGTCTGGACGCTCGCCGGGCTGGTCTTCTACGAGAAGACGCTGCTGGTGGTCGGCGTCTACGCGATCATCGGCTTCGGGTGGTTCTGCACCGGCGACACCGTGCACCGCCTCCAGCACCTGTGGTCGCACTACCGCGCGGGCGTGCTCGCGTACGGTGCGCTGGGCCTCGGCTACCTCGCCCTCTATGTCCACTACGGCCTGGACTTCTCCCCCGGCAACGCCAACACCCAGCCGTGGAGCCCGATCGCCTACGACCTCGTCGGCACCACGATGCTGCCGGGCCTCGTCGGCGGCCCGCTGCGCTGGCAGCCGCTCTCGGTGGGCGCGTTCGGCTATCCGACGCAGGCCGTGGTGCTGCTGTCGTGGGTCGCGTTCGTCGCGCTCGTGGTGTACGCCCAGCGCACCCGCACCAAGAGCCGCCGGGCCGGGTCATTGCTCGTCTTCACCGCGGTCTGCAACGTCGTACTGCTCGCGTCGGCGCGCGCCAACGTGGTCGGCCCCGACATCGCCCGCGAGTACCGCTACCAGACCGAGACGGCGGCGCTGTTCGTCCTCGCGGTGGGACTGGCCTTCCTGCCCCTGCGCGAGGCACCCGAGCAGAACGACGTCCGCGAGACCGTCGAGCCGGAGAACCCGCGGCTGGTCGCGGCGATCACGGCCGCCGTGGTGTTGGCCGCACTGGTCTCGAGCGTGCGGTACGTCGACCTGTGGCAGGACCGCAACCCGTCGAAGGAGTACTTCGCCAACGCGCGCAGCACCCTGGCGAGCGAGAAGGACAAGCCGGTGCCGCTGGTCGACCTCGGCATCCCGCAGACGCTGCTGTGGTCCTACCGTTTCCCGGAGAACTCCTACTCCCACGTCTTCAGGAACCTCGACAACGACACGACCTACCCCCGGTCGTCCATCGACCGCCTGTTCGTCTTCGACGACCAGGGGCTGCTCTCCCCTGTCGGCATCCCGGCCACAAGGTCGATGCAACCCGGCTCGGGCTGCGGATACCCGCTCGTCCGCGACACCACGTCGATCCCCCTGGACGGTCCGGTCATCGGCGGTGGCTGGTGGCTGCGGGTGTCCTACGCCAGCTCCGACCCGATCGAGCTGCACCTCGGGGCCGGTGACGAGCAGTACGACCTCAGCCTCCCCGACGGGTTCCACAACCTCTTCGTCCAGGCCTCCGGCTCCTTCGACGAGGTGACCCTGAGCAACTACCCTGCCCACTCGGGGTTCTGCGTCACGGCGCTCACTCTCGGGCTGCCCGTGCCCACGCCGTCCGGGGGGTGAGCCGATGACCACCAGCCTCACTCCGTGCGGTGTGCCGACCGCAGCGAGACACCAGGGGCTGAGGTCGAGGCTGCTGTCCAACCGTGTCGCGCTCGCCACCACCGCCCTGGTCGCCGCGCACCTCGCGTTCCGCGCTTGGGCCTCGTACTCGTCGTGGTTCACCACCGACGACTTCTCCTTCATCTCCCGGATGTCCAACCAAGGCACCTCGCTGGAGACGGCCCTCGAGCCGCACGGCGGCCACGTCATGCCGGCCGGCATGTACCTCTCCTGGCTGTCGGACACCATCACGCCGTACGACTGGCGGATCAACGCGTCGGTGCTGCTGCTGCTCCAGCTCCTGGGCGACGTCGGCATGGTGGTCTGCCTCGTGCGGCTTTTCGGCTGGCGACCCGGGATCCTCCCGCCGATGGTGCTCGCGATGTTCACCGTCTTCTCCTTGCCGATGGCAGTGTGGTGGGCGGTCGGCATCAACCAGCTCGCGCTCGTGACGGCGCTTTTCTGGGGGCTGGCCAGCCTGGTGACCCACCTTCGCACCGGACGGCTCGCACCGCTGGCGCTCTCGGTGCTCTGGGTCGTCGGCGGACTGATGTTCTACGAGAAGGCCCTGCTCGTCATCGGCGCCTTCGCCATCGTGACCATGTCGTACTTCGCGACAGGGACCCTGCGCCAGCGGATAGGGCATACCTGGCGTCACTACCGGGCGGCTGTCATCACCTACGCCCTGGTCGGCGCGGCGTATCTCGTGGCCTACTACCTCTTCGCGCTCAACTTCGACCCTGCCGACGCAGGCGGCGCCGCGATCGACGAGGTCGTCCCCAACATGCTGCTGAGCACCTACCTCCCCGGAACCCTGGGCGGTCCCCTGCACTGGCAGGTGATCGCGCGCGCGGCGTTGCCCGGCCCGGGCAGCCTCGAGCTGATCGTCTGGGCCGCCGTCGCAGTGCTGGTGGTCCGTGACATCTACCGCACCCGCGAGGGATGTGCCCGCGCGTGGCTGCTCCCCGGCTTCTTCCTGTCCATGGACATCGCGCTCGTCGTCGCCGGGCGAGTCACGCTCGTCGGCCCGCAGATCGCACTCGAGCTGCGCTACCAGGGTGAGCTCGGTGCGGTCACCGCGCTGGCCCTCGCCTGCGCCACCCTGCCGATTATCGGCGCGCTCGAGACCGTGTCCGCGAGACCCGACGCTGCCTCGGCCAGCCAACTCATCGAGCACCCGCGCCGAGTCGCCGCCCTGACAGCCGTGGTGGC
>JAWWPK010000127.1:0-3971 GCA_033854925.1 Nocardioidaceae bacterium
AGCAGGACAGCCAGCAGGACGCAGCCGACGCGGACGCCCTGGGTGAGCAGGTAGCGCCGCTTGCGCAGCCGCAGGTCGTCCGTGTGGCTCAGCCCGGCGGTGGTCACCCGGACCGTCTGCCGCTCCCTGTCCGTCACCTCACCAGTGTGGGGGCTGGCGGCCTGGACCGCTCGTCGTACCGTTCGTGCTACGCGCCACACCGAGGAGATCCCATGACGCTCGCCGCGGACCGACCCACGACCGCCGAGACCTTCGAGTCGCTCGACCCGGCCACCGGCAACGTGGTGGCCACCTTCCCGGTGCACACCTCGGCCGACGTCACTGCAGCGGTCGGCAGGGCGCGGGAGGCGTCGGTGTGGTGGCAGGGACTCGGCTGGTCAGGTCGCCAGGAGCGGCTCGACGCCTGGAAGCGATTGATGGTGCGTCGTGGGGACGAGCTCGCGGAGCTGGTGCACCGGGAGAACGGCAAGCCGTTCTCCGACGCCCGGCTGACCGAGGTGACGCTGCCGGTCGACCACATCGCGTGGGCCGGCAAGCACGCGCCGAAGGTCCTCGGCCCACGCAAGGTCTCGAGCGGCCTGATGATGGCCAACCAGGCCGCTCTCCTGGAGTACCAGCCGCTCGGCGTGGTCGGCGTCATCGGTCCGTGGAACTACCCGGTGTTCACGCCGATGGGGTCGATCGCCTACGCGCTCGCTGCAGGCAACGCGGTGGTGTTCAAGCCGAGTGAGTACACCCCCGCAGTCGGCAAGTGGCTGGTCGACTCCTTCGCCGAGGTCGTGCCCGAGCAACCCGTTCTGCAGCTGGTGACCGGCTTCGGCGAGACCGGTGCCGCCCTGTGCCGGTCCGGGGTGGACAAGATCGCCTTCACCGGCTCGGCACGGACCGGCAAGAAGGTGATGGCTGCTTGCGCGGAGACGCTGACACCGGTCCTCATGGAGTGCGGCGGCAAGGACGCGATGATCGTCGCCGACGACGCGGACATCGATGCGGCCGCAACGGCGGCGCTGTGGGGCGGCATGAGCAACGCCGGTCAGACGTGTGTCGGGATCGAGCGGGTCTACGTGACGGAGAAGGTGTACGACGCGTTCGTCACGACCTTGACCGAGAAGGCGCGCAAGGTCGTCGCGGGCACGTCGTACGGCCCCATCACCATGCCCGGCCAGGTCGACGTCATCCGCCGCCACATCGCCGACGCCCTCGACAGGGGTGGCCGCGCGCTGACCGGTGGACACATCGACGGGGGACTGGTCGAGCCGACCGTGCTCGTCGACGTACCCGAGGACAGCATTGCGGTCACCGAGGAGACCTTCGGACCCACCCTCACTGTCGCCAAGGTGCGCGACACCGACGAGGCGATCGAGCGGAGCAACGCGACGACGTACGGGCTCGCCGGTTCGGTCTTCTCCAAGAACAACGGCGTCGCCATCGCCAAGCGGCTGCGGACCGGGATGACGAGCGTCAACCAGGTCGTGGCCTTCGCCGGCATCCCGTCGCTGCCCTTCGGGGGCTCGGGCGACAGCGGCTTCGGCCGCATCCACGGCGAGGACGGCTTGAAGGAGTTCGCCCGCGCGAAGGCGATCACCCGGCAGAAGTTCGACCTGCCCATGCCCCTGCTGTCGTTCGACCGCACCCCGAGGATCGACAAGCTGCTCGGCAGGGCGGTGCAACTCCTGCACGGCCGCGGGTAGCGCCTCGACGCGCGGACGTGCAAAAGGCCCCCCAAGCCCCTCCCAGAGTGGCATCGTGTCCGCCGCCGCATCGCGGCGCGCTGTGCTACTTGATCTGGGGGCATGCATGAGAGGCGTTTATCGCGTACTGGTCGGGCTGCTGGCCGTTGAGGTGCTGGTGCAGGGGATGGCGATCGCCTACGCCCTCGCCGGGCTCGGGCACTGGATCGACAAGGACGGTGGGGTCGCGAACAAGGCACTGTTCGACAGCGACAATCCTGACTTCCCGGGCGTGGGCGGCTTCATGATCCACGGTCTCAACGGAACGATGATCATCCCGATCCTGGTCCTGTTGATCCTGATCGTGTCGTTCTTCGCCAAGCTTCCGGGCGCTTCGAAGCGGGCTGGGATCTTCGTCGGACTGGTGATCCTGCAGGTCTTCCTCGGGATCTTCGCCCACGAGGTCCCGTTCGTGATCTTGCTCCACGTGCTCAACGCCTTCTTGATCTTCTCGCTCGCGGCGATCACCGCCTACCGCATGACAAGCACGCCCGCGGTCTCGACGCCGGCGCAGGACCCCGTTCCGGTGTGACGAGCGAGCGCCGGCGACTGCTGATCGCCGTCGTCGGCACACTCGCCATCCTGACTCCGCTCGCCTGGTTCTGGCAGGCGAGTCGCGTGCCCGCGACGTACTCCGTCATGGACATGGGCTACGCCGACTACGGCGGCGGGCCGAGCACGATGTCGTCGCACGAGCTGATGGGACGCAGCGTCAGCTCCTTGGTGGCAGACCCGGGTCGCGCGGCTGACGTGCGCGTCGACCTGACCGCGCGCAAGGAGCGGTTCAGGCTCGCCTCGGGTGAGTCGATCGACGGCTACACGATCAACGGCACGTCGCCGGGGCCGGTCATCCGCGCGGTGGAGGGCCAGCTCGTCGAGGTCCGACTGACCAACGCTTCGGTGCCCGGCGGCGTGACCCTGCACTGGCACGGCGTCGACGTGCCCAACGCCGAAGACGGCGTCGCCGGGGTGACCCAGGACGCCGTCGGGGTCGGCCACACCTTCACCTACCGCTTCGTCGCGAACCATGCCGGGACGTACTGGTATCACTCTCATCAGGTCTCGCACGCCCAGGTGCAGCGAGGCCTCCTCGGTGCGTTCGTCGTGACGTCGAAGAAGCCGGTCACCTCACTGCGCGACGAGCTCGCGCTGCTGCACCTCTATCGCGGCAGAGGCACCGTGAACGGACGAACCGGTGACACCCACGTCGACGTGGCCGACGGCACCAAGGTCCGGGTCCGGGTCGTCAACACCGACAACGGAGCGACGGGCGTCTGGTCGTCGGGGGCGTACCGCGTACTCGCGGTCGACGGGTACGACGTGGCCGGTCCGACGGACGTGTCGAACAAGACCGTGCGACTGACCGCAGGAGGGCGCGTCGACCTGGAGGTGACTGCCCCGGCCCGGGTGCAGTTCGGCGGAGTGGGCTCCGTTCTGGTCGGATCCGCGGTGGGGACCAGCCCACAGCCACGCCAGCTCCTCGATCTGCTCAGCTACGGCACCGTGGCCGCTCTTCCCTTCGACGCGCTACACCCGGCTCGACGCTTCCGGTACTCCATCGCCCGCCACCCCGGCTTCGTCAACGGTCGACCCGGGCTGTGGTGGTCGATCAACGGCCACCTGTTCCCCGACGTGCCGATGTTCGTCGTCGAGGACGGAGACGTCGGCCAGATGCACAACGTCACCTCCAGCGGCGCTGCCCATCCGATGCACCTGCACGGCCACCACGCTGTCGTTCTGGCCCGGGACGGGGTCAAGGCGACCGGCAGCCCGTGGTGGGTCGACTCCCTCGACGTAGCGAGCGGGCACAACTACGACATCGCCTTCGTGGCCGACAACCCGGGCATCTGGATGGACCACTGCCACAACCTGCCGCACGCGTCACAGGGGCTGGTGGCGCACCTGATGTACGCGGGTGTGACCGAGCCGTACCGGGTCGGCGGGGCGGCACACAACCAGCCGGAATGAGCGGATCAGACGGCCGCGACCTCGCGGGTCTCGACCGGCACCGCGGTCATCGACGTCTGGGCCTGCCGGGCTGCTGCCACGGCTACCCCCAGGACGACCAGCGCGTTGATGCCGTGCAGGGCCCCGACGAACGCGACCGAGAACCCGATGAAGGCCAGCGCGATCTGCAGGACGATCGAGGCCAGCAATGCGCCGGCAAGGGCGATGCCCTTCTCGATCTTCGCGAAGAACGAGACGCCGAGCAGCACCAGTGCGAGCAGCGGGATGACGGCC
>JAWWPK010000128.1:0-3567 GCA_033854925.1 Nocardioidaceae bacterium
TCGTCGGTACTCATGCCTGTCCTCCTGCAGTCGCAGAAACCCGCTCCTTCGCGATCTCCTCGCCGACCTTGGTCGCCGCGGCGGTCATGATGTCCAGATTTCCAGCGTAGGGCGGCAGGTAGTCGCCGGCGCCCTCCACCTCGACGAAGATCGACACCTTCACCTGGCCCTGCGTGGCCGGCGAAGGCTCGTCGAGCTGCGGCTCCTGCAGGAGCCGGTAGCCGGGCACGTACTCCTGCACCGCCTTCTCCATCGCCACGATCGACTGCACGATCGCGTCCCGGTCGGCATCCGGCGAAACGGCGCAGAAGATCGTGTCGCGCATGATCATCGGCGGCTCGGCCGGGTTGAGGATGATGATCGCCTTGCCCCGCTCGGCACCGCCGATCGTCTCGACCCCCGTGGCCGTGGTCCGGGTGAACTCGTCGATGTTCGCGCGGGTGCCCGGGCCGGCGGAGACCGACGACACCGAGGCGACGATCTCGGCGTACGACACCGCGGCGGCGCGCGAGACCGCGGCCACCATCGGGATCGTGGCCTGGCCACCGCAGGTGATCATGTTGACGTTCATCGCGCCGAGGTGTTCCTGGCCGTTGACCGGCGGGATCACGGCCGGTCCGACCGCGGCCGGGGTGAGGTCGACGGCCCGGATGCCGGCCTCCTCGTAGCGCGGTGCGTACTCGCGGTGCACGTAGGCCGAGGTCGCCTCGAAGATCAGGTCCGGCAGCTGGTCCTGCTTGAGCAGCCAGTCCACACCCTCATGGGTCGCCTCGAGCCCCTGGCCGGCCGCGAGCTTGAGCCCCTCGCTGGTCGGGTCGACGCCGATCATCCAGCGCGGCTCGATGACCTCCGAGCGCAGCAGCTTGTACATGAGGTCGGTCCCGATGTTGCCGGGCCCGACGATGGCGGCGGTGCGCTTCATCACTGCTCCTCGAAGCTCAGTCGGTGAAAGTGGCGACCAGAGGTGCGAAGCCGCTGATGGACGCCTCGACCCGGTCTCCTGCCGCGAACGGCACGAACGGACCCAGAGCACCGGACAGCACGACCTGTCCGGTCCGCAACGGGTCGCCGAAGCGGTGGCACTGCACGGCCAGCCACCGCAGTGCCTCGAGCGGGTCGCCCAGGCAGGCCGCGCCGTTGCCGGACGACCGCACCTCCCCGTTGATGCTGAGCGACATCTCGACGTCCCGCGGCTCGAGCTCGTCGAGCTTCCTGCCGTCGCGACCCACGACGTAGAGCCCGCTGGAGGCGTTGTCGGCCACGGTGTCGGTGAACGTGATGTCCCACTGGTCGATCCGCGAGTCGACGATCTCCAGCGCCGGCAGGGCGACCTCGACGGCCTCCCGCACCAGCTCGATCGTCAGGTCGGCCTCGTCCGACGGGTCGAGGTCGCGACCCAGCCGGAACGCCACCTCCGCCTCCACGCGCGGCTGCAGCAGCGTCCGCATCGAGATCGGGTCGCGGTCGCTGACGTCCATGTCGTCCAGCAGGTAGCCGAAGTCCGGCTGGTCGACGCCCAGCTGGTTCTGGACGGCCTCGGAGGTGGCGCCGATCTTGCGGCCGACGACCGTGGCGCCGCCGGCGAGGCGCCTCTGCACCAGCCCCTGCTGCACGGCGTACGCCGCCGGGAGGTCGTCGGTGCCGATCAGATCGCGCACCGCGGCACACGGGACCCGGGTCTCCAGGGCGGTGGCCAGCCGGTCCACGGCCGCCGTGATGGAGTCCTGGGAGGTCACTGACCGATAGTAGAACCTGTTACAGTTTTGCGCCATGAGCGCCCCTCTCCCAGGCTCCCTGCCGACGGAGGCTGACGTCGTCGTGGTGGGCGCGGGCGGGGCCGGGATGTGCGCGGCCCTGGCGGCTGCGAAGCAGGGGCTGGACGTGGTCCTGGTCGAGAGGTCGGGCTACTTCGGGGGCTCCACCGCCCGCAGCGGCGGCGGCGTCTGGATGCCCGGCAACGCGGCGCTCAAGAAGGCCGGACAGGTCTCCGCGGACGACATGGCGCAGGCCAAGCTCTACCTAGACTCGATCGTGGGCGACGAGGTCCCCAAGGTCCGCCGCGACACCTATCTCGACCGCGGTCCCGAGGTGCTCGACTTCATCCAGGCGCACACGCCGGTCCGGTTCCAGTGGGTCCCGCAGTACGCCGACTACCACCCGGAGGCGCCCGGCGGCCGGGCCGCGGGGCGCTCCTGCGAGCCGGTCCCGCTGGACGCGCGGTTCCTCGGCGACGAGCTCGACCGGCTGCACCCGCAGTACACCAAGGCGCCGGCGAACCTGATCGTGACGCAGGCCGACTTCCGCAAGATCAGTCTCGGGCTCCGCACCTGGCGCGGGCCGGCGACGATGGTCAAGGTCCTGGTCAACCGCGTCGTCAGCGGCCTGCTGCGCCGCCGGATGTACGCCATGGGCAACGCGATCGTGATCGGCCTGCGCAAGGGACTGAGGGACGCCCAGGTGCCGGTCCTCTACGACACCGAGCTCGCCGGCCTCCTGCTGGAGGACGGCCGGGTCACCGGGGTCAGGGTCACCACCCGGGACGGCACGGAGTCCGTGATCGGGGCCCGCCGCGGCGTGATCCTCGGCAGTGGAGGGTTCGAGAAGAACCTCGAGATGCGGGAGAAGTACCAGCCGCACCCCACCTCCGTGGACTGGACGACCGGCTCGCAGTTCAACGCCGGCGGCGGCATCCTCGCCGGCATCGCGGCCGGTGCCGAGACCGCCCTGATGGACGACGCCTGGTGGGGTCCGACGATCCCGCTGCCCAACGGGCCGTGGTTCTGCCTGGCGGAGCGCAACCTGCCCGGCTCGATCATCGTCAACCAGGCCGGCGAGCGGTACATGAACGAGGCGCTGCCCTACGTCGAGGCCGTGCACGCGATGTACGACGGCGAGGCCACCGGCGTGGGCCACGTCCCGAGCTGGATGGTCATCGACCAGCGCTACCGCAACCGCTACCTGTTCGCCGGGCTCTCGCCGCGCCAGCCGTTCCCCGGCCGCTGGTACCAGCACGGAACGGTGAAGAAGGCCGCCACGATCGGCGCGCTGGCCGCCGAGATCGACGTACCGGCGGAGGCGCTCGAGGCGACCCTCCACCGCTTCAACGGCTTCGCGAAGGGCGGCGTCGACGAGGACTTCCACCGCGGCGAGTCGGCGTACGACAAGTACTACTCCGACCCGAGGGTGAAGCCCAACCCGTCGCTGCACACCATCGACCGGGCGCCGTTCTACGCCGTCAAGATCGTGCCCGGCGACCTCGGCACCAAGGGCGGGCTGGTCACCGACGAGCGCGCCCGGGTGCTGCGCCCGGACGGCTCGGTGATCGAGGGGCTGTACGCCGCCGGCAACGCCTCCTCGGCGGTGATGGGCCACACCTACGCCGGCCCCGGCGCGACCATCGGCCCGGCCCTGGCGTTCGGGTACCTCGCCGCGCTCGACATCGCGAAGGCTCCGGCCCGGGGTCTCGAGACGCCACCAACCCACTCCGTTCTGACGCAACCCGGGCCTCCTCAACCGCCGGAGGGGCAGGAGACCGCCTGATGCCGATCGACCCCGACGCAGCGATCG
>JAWWPK010000129.1:0-10427 GCA_033854925.1 Nocardioidaceae bacterium
GCCGGCCCGCAGGGCCGCACCCGACCCGGTGCCACGAGCGCAGGCCCAGACCCAACCCCAACCGACGACAGTCAGCGGATCAGAATCCACCCTGTTCGCGGCGGCGGCGCCACCGCTCCTCGACCCGCTCCATGAAGGTGGCGGAGGTGCGGGCGGTGCGGCGGGGGCGACGGATCCGGCTCGCGCGACCACCTTCGATGACGGTGAAGCCGCGGGAGGGGTGCATCGCGGTGTTCGGGTCGACCGTGGCCGAGGCGTGCTGCTGGCCGCGGATCGCGGTGAGCGCGACGGTGGCCGAGCCCAGCATCACGACGAAGCCGGCGATGCCGATGGCGAAACCGAGCGCACCCTTGCCGCTCATCACCCCACCCATGAGCAGGGCGATGCCGAGCACGAAGACGACGCCGGCGACGATCGCGCGTCGGCGGGCGGAGCGACGCAGCGAGGTGCCACGCAGGGTGGAAGCGAACTTCGGGTCCTCCTCGACGAGGGCGCGCTCCATCTGCTCGAGCAGTCGCAACTCCTCTTCGGAGAGTGGCACCGTTTCCTCCACAGGGGTCCGGGCGCGCTTGGTGCACGACGGGTGGATGTGAGCCAAGTGTAGGCAGGGGGTCCCCGCTTCACTAGCGGTGTTCACAAGATTTAGTACCCGCGGGTACGGGTCACCACGCCGGTGACTACCCGACCGGGTGGTGCGCATCGGTTTTGGCCTCCCCCAGACGGTGCAGGCCGGTCGCGGAAGCCAACGCCCTAGCGGTCGATGAGGCTCGCCGGCCGCACCGCGGCACTGCCGAACCGGCGGGTGGCGCGGTCGATCGCGCGGTCTGCGTCGGGCCAGCCGTGCTCGCGTTCGCCGAGGACACCCTGCCGGTGCACGGCGGTGCGCGGCACCAGCCCCTCGACCCGGACGCCGACCAGCCGGAGCCGGGCACGCTGGAGCCCGAGCGCGTCGTAGAGCCGGACCGCCGCGCGGTAGATCTCCTGGGTCACGTCGGTCGCCTCGGGGATCGTCCGGGAGCGGGTGATGGTGGTGAAGTCGGCGAACCGCACGGTGATCGACACCGTCCGGCCGGCCACCTCGGCCACCCGCATCCGGCTCGCGACCTTGGCGGTGAGGGTGAGCAGCTCGCGCAGGATCACCTCGCGGTCGTCCATGTCGCGGCCGAAGGTCTCCTGCGCCCCCATCGACTTGTCGGGGTCGCCTCCCATGCCGAACACCGACACCCGGCCGGGGCTCACCTCGCGGGAGTCGCTCCCCCACGCCAGGTAGTGGAGCATGCTGCCGAGCCCGTCGCCGACCGCCCGCTGGAGGGTCCGCAGCGGCGTGTGCGCGACGTCGCCGACGGTGATCAGGCCGAGCCGGTGCAGCATCGCCTGAGTCTTCTCGCCGACGCCGTAGAGCTCCCCCACGTCGAGCGGGTGCAGGAACGACGTGATCTCCTCGGGCGGGACCACGACCACCCCGTCGGGCTTGGCCCGGCGGCTGGCCAGCTTGGCCACCGAGATCGAGGCGGCCACCCCCACCGAGCAGTTGATGCCCTGCTCGTCGTGGATCGTCGCGCGCAGCTGCTCGGCGATCTCGAGCGGCGAGCCGAGCCGGCGGGTCGAGCCGCGGACGTCGAGGAACGCCTCGTCGAGCGAGACCACCTCGACCTGCGGCGTGATCCGGCGGAAGTTCTCCATCACCGCCGAGGACACCGTGCTGAACGCGTCGTAGTCGGCCGAGACACGGACCGCGTGGGGGCAGAGCCGGCGGGCGCGGGTGGACGGCATGCCGGAGCGGACGCCGTAGGCGCGGGCGTGGTAGTTGGCCGACAGGATCACCCCGCGGTAGCCGCCGCCCACGATCACCGGGACGTCCTGAAGCTCAGGCCTGTCTCTCGTGGCGACGGATGCGTAAAAAGCGTCCATGTCGACGTGCAAGATCGGCGTGGCCACCCCGCTCACGGGACGACCCCCGGGTCAGCGTGACGCCAACAGATGCAGCTGCGTGGCCAGCGGGAGGTACTCGACCCGGTCCGAGACCGCGCGCTCGAGCTCGAGCAGCGCGGCGGTGGTGCCGGGCTCGAGGTCGAGGAGGGCGCCGGGGACCAGGTCGGCGAAGACCCGGACGCCGTGCACCGAGCCGACCTCGAAGCCGGCGTCGGCGAGCAGCGTGGTGACCTCGTCGGCGGTGAACCGGCGACCGGTGCGACCGGTCGCGCCGGGATCGTCGAGGAGCGCCAGCGCCTGGGCGACGTGCCCGGCCATGGCGCGGGCGATGACCGCGGCGTGCCGCTGGGCGACCAGGAGCGAGAGCCGGCCGCCGGGGCGGAGCACCTCGCGGATCGTGGCCAGCGCGGCGGCGGGGTCGTCGACCACCTCGAGCACGCCATGGCAGAGCACCACGTCGGCGCCGGCGGGGCCGACCAGCTCGAGCAGGGCGTCGAGGTCGCCCTGCTGGCCGGCGACTTCGACGCCGTCCTCGCGGGCCCGGCGGGCCAGGGCAGCCAGGGCGTCGGGGCTGGGGTCGACCACGGTGACCCGGTGGCCGAGCCCCGCCACCCGGACCGCGAAGCCGCCGGTGCCGCCGCCGATGTCGAGGACGTCGAGACCTGGCTGGTCCAGCAACGAACCGAGCGCTTCCCACACCACGGCGGTGCGGGCGCTGTCCCGGCGTTCGCTGGCTGACATGGGAGCAACCCTAGGACTCCCTTCATCCCGCGCTCCCGGGGCTGCGGTGCCAGAGCTTGCGGGCGACGTCCTTGGTGTCCTCGCCGGCCGGCTTGATGTCGGAGTAGGGAGACATCGCGAAGCCGCTGGAGTGGATCAGCACCCGGCGCCGGCCCATGCCACCGGCCGTGTAGTGGCCCGTGGCCTGGTCGCCCTCCTCTCCGAAGGACGGCGCTCGAGCCATCACCGGCCGGGTGGAGCGCGACTCGGCGGCGCCCTGCCCTGCGGCCTCCACGCCGACCGCCCCGAACCCCTCGGGCACGACCGCCAGCTGCTCGCGCACCGCCTCGATCCCGGAGCGCTGCCAGAGTGCGGCCAGCACCGGCAGCTCCCAGCAGCCGGTGGCCCGCAGCGAGACGCCCTTGTAGCCGGTGCGGCGCAGCTCGCCGCGGACCACCAGCAGCCAGGAGTGGAAGACGGTGGCGGCGTAGGGGCCCTGGGCGTCCTCGAAGAACGTCGCGTCGACCGGCCCGGTGGAGTCGTCGAGGGTCAGGAAGATGACCCGGCGCCCGGAGCGGATCGGCGGGGTCTGGGTGGCGACCTTGACCCCGGCGACCAGCAGCTCGGACTTGCTGCGCCTGGTCAGCAGGTCGCGGCTGCGGGTCACCCCGAGCTCGTCGAGGAACTCGGCATAGGAGTCGACGACGTGCCGGCTGGCGTCGAGGCCGAGGATCTCGAGCTCGGCCTTCATCCGCTCCTCGGGGGTCATCTCGGGCAGCCCGGACACCTCGCCCTCGGCCGGCGCGTCGCCGAGCTCGAGGGTGAGCTGGACCGAGTCGACCGGTGGGGGTGGCGGCGTGGCCCTGGACTGGGCGGCCGCGCGGGCCCAGACCCCGGCCTGGCCGAGCGGGTGTCGCTCCAGCTCGGCCACGGTGTCGCGCACCCGCGGGTCGGTGCTGTTGCGGGCGGCCGCGTCGTCGGCCTTGGCCCGGGCCGTCGACCCCGGCCGGCTGCCGCCGGAGCGCACCGACCGGCCGGCCAGCCCGCGGCCCCGGCCGGCCCGCTCGACCGCCCGGGAGTGCCGGTCGAGCTCGGCGACCTGGAGCAGCAGGTCGCGCCGGGTGACCCGGCTGCGGCGGCGTACCTCATCGGCGGCGAGGTCGATGCCGTAGACCGCGTCGAAGCCGCCGGCCAGCACCAGCCGCTCCACGACCGGACGGGAGACCCGGGCGCGGTGCCAGAAGTCGGTGAGCGAGTGGAACGGCCGGGCGGCGACGACCCGCTCGACCTCGCCGTCGTTGATCCCCTTCACCTCGGCCAGCGCGAGCCGGATGCCGTCGCGCATCGCGCCGTCGCCGTCGGGACCGACCCGCTCGACGACGTAAGAGGCCTCGCTGGCGTTGACGTCGAGGCCGAGGATCGCCAGCCCGAGCTGGCGGGCGTCGTCGAGGATCAGCCGCTTGGGGTACATCCCCGGGTCGTGGGTGAGCACCCCGGACAGGAAGTGCGCCGGCCAGTGCGTCTTGAGCCAGGCGGACTGGAAGGTCGGCAGCGCGAACGCCGCGGCGTGGGCCTTGCAGAAGCCGAACGACGCGAACGCCTCGAGCACCTTCCAGATCTTCTCGACCACCGGCAGGGCGTAGCCGCGACCCAGCGCCCGCGGGAAGAACCAGACCTTGGTCTCGGCCATCCCCTCGACGTCGCCGAGCGCGCGCCGCTTCTCGTCGGCCTCCGCGAACGAGATGCCGGCGAACTGGGCGATGATCTCGATGACCTGCTCGTGGAAGACCACCACGCCCTGGGTGCCGCCGAGGATCGGGCGCAGGTCGTCGTGGAGGTAGGCCGGCATCTTCCAGCCCTGCTTGCCCTCGAGGTAGGGCGTGACCATGTCGCTCTTGACCGGCCCCGGCCGGAACAGCGAGATGTCGGTGATGACGTCCTCGAACGAGTCGAGCCCCGACTTGCCCACCAGCTCGCGCTGGCCCGGCGACTCGATCTGGAAGACCCCGAGGGTCTTGGCCGACGAGATCAGCTCGTAGGTCGCGGGGTCGTCGAGCGGCACCTGCGCCTCGTCGTCGAGGTCGATCTCGATGCCGTCCGTACGACGGATCTCGGCCACCGCGTGCGCCATCGAGGACTGCATCCGGATGCCGAGCACGTCGAGCTTGAGCAGCCCGAGGTCCTCGACGTCGTCCTTGTCGAACTGGCTCATCGGGAAGCCGGCGAAGCTGGCCTCGACCGGGGTGCGGTCGAGCAGCGTGGCGTCGGAGAGCAGCACCCCGCACGGGTGCACCGCGACGTGGCGGGGCAGCCCGTCGAGCCGCTCGACGAGCTGGAACATCAGGTCGAGCCGGGTGTCGTCGAGCCCGCTGGCCCGCAGCTCGGGGAGCTCGCGCAGCGCGATCCGGGCGTCGCGGGCGCGGATGTGCGGGAACGCCTTGGCGATCGTGTCGGTCTCAGACGGCGGCATCCCGAGCGCGGCGCCGACGTCGCGGACCGCGTGCCGGACACGGTAGGTGTCCATCATCGAGACGCAGACGCAGCGCTCGCCGCCGTAGCGGTCGAGGATCCGCTCGTAGACCTCGAGCCGCCGCGCCGACTCCACGTCGACGTCGATGTCCGGCAGCGCCTCGCGCAGCGGCGAGAGGAACCGCTCCATCAGCAGCCGGTGCCGGACCGGGTCGACACCCGAGACGCCGAGCAGGTAGTTGACCAGGCTGCCCGCACCCGAGCCGCGGGCCGCGACGCGCACCCCCATCTCGCGGATCAGGTCGGTGACGTCGCCGACGGTGAGGAAGTACGACGCGTAGCCGAGCCCGCGGATCATCTCCAGCTCGTCGTCGAGCCGCTTCCAGACCACTGCCCTGGGAGCTGAGCCGTAGCGGTCACCGAGCGCGCCCTCGCAGCGCGCCCGCAGCAAGCCATCGGCCTCGGTGGCGCCGGGGGTCATCCTGGCGGCGATGCCGCGGGTGGTGAGCTCGAACTCCGGGAAGTGCACCTCGCCCAGGCCGAGGTCGCGGCGCGGGTCGATGGCGCACCGGTCGGCGACCGCCCGGGTGTGCGCGAGCAGCCGCTGTGCCTCGCGGTCGGAGTCGGCGGCGAGTCCGGACTGCCGGACGATCTCCTCGGCGACCTCGGCCATCTGCTTGCCGGACTTGAGGAACCCCTCGGCGTTGCCGCGGTCGACGTGGCGCCGGTCGAGGGCGACCAGCCGGCGGGCGGCGTCGAGGACGTCGACGGTGGCGGCGTCGCGGCGGTCGGCGTAGCGGACCGCGTTGCTGAGCACCGTGCCGAGCCCGGCCTGCCGGGCGATCCGCATCATCCGGGCGGCGTGCGAGGTGGTGCCGGGACCCCACCCCCCGCGGGCGCCGCCCGGGAGCCGGTGCGAGACCAGCTCGACCTGGAGGTGGGTGCGCGGCACCAGCGCCCGCCACGGCTCGAGGGTGGCCAGGGCGAGGTCGTCGCGGCGCAGGGTCGCGGCCCGGGCCAGCTCGGAGGACGGGCCGAGCAGCACGATCAGATGGCCGGCCGCCAGCTGCTCGCCGAGCTGGTCAGCGAGGACGGCGAAGTCGACGACCGGGAGGCCGCGCTCCCCCGACAGGTGGGTCGCCGAGACCAGCCGGCACAGCGCCGCCCAGCCGGCCCGCCCGCCACTCAGCCCATTCATGGTGGAGCCGTCCGCGCTGGCCAGGAACGTCACCCGCGGCAGCCCGCCCACGACCGGGTCGCGGTAGCTGCCGCCGCGGACCGGGGTGCGGGCCGGAACGGCGACGGTCCCCCACGACTGGGTCGGGTGGTGGGCGAGCTCGACCCCCAGCACCGGCCGGATGCCGGCGGCGTAGCAGGCCCGGGCGAACTTCACCGCGCCGTAGGTGCCGTCGCGGTCGGTGAGGGCGAGGGTGTCCATCTCCTGCTCGGCGGCCCGCTCCACCAAGGTGTGCGGATGCGAGGCGCCGTAGCGCAGGGAGTAGCCCGAGGCGACGTGCAGGTGCACGAACGGGTCGGACATGGTCGTGGTGGTCTCAGCCCACGCGGCGTACGGCGTGCAGGGGGACGACGTGGGGCAGGACCAGGTAGGGCAGCGTCGGCTCGTGGGCGACCAGCCCGAGCGACTGCTCGATCACGGCCAGGAACCGGTCGGCGTCACGGACCAGGTCGTCGGCCTCACGCTCGGTGACCGCGCGGCGGGAGCCGGCCTCGGCCGCGGCCCGCTTGCCGGCGCCGGCCGCGAAGAAACCGGCCCACTCGGTCAGCTCGGGGGCCACCTCGGCGAGCAGCACCCAGGCGTTCTTCTGCGGCTTGCGCCGGGTGGGGACGGTCGGTCTGGCGCGCGCCGCGAGCAGTGCGGCCGCGGCCCGCAGCGCGGCGACGTGGGCGCAGGCGTAGCGGGTGGTCACCTCGGTCGAGGTCACCGCCTCGCTCAGCGACTCGGCGGCGCGCAGGAGATAGGAGTGGGTGGTCGCGGGCAGGCTGATCTGACTGGTGCTGCGCGCGGGCGGGCTGGTGGTGGTCATGGTTCCTCCTCCCGGAGCTCAGTCGGTGCAGCCGACGAGCGTCCAGCGCCCGTCGGCCCAGTCGAAGGCCAGGTCGAAGACGCCGCCACCGTCGGGCTCGCCGTCCACGGACTGGTCTGTTCTGGGGCGCCCGCGGCCGGCCTCGACCCGCCAGAGCTCGCGCTCGGTGAGCAGGTCCCCGAGCGGGATGCGGCCTCGGTCGGTGGTCTCCGCAACGGCGTCCTCGGAGCCGATCACCGCCCGGGCACCGGTGGACTGCCACCACGGGCCGGTCTCGACCCAGTGCGCCAGCACCGCCCGGACCTTCCACAGCCGACCGCGCCACAGGAACTGCTGGGGGCCCTCGGTGGCACCCTGGGCACCGAGGCCTTGGGCGTCATCATCCAGAGGTCCTTGGCGGACCTCGACGGGGTCGGCGTAGCGCCTCATGCGGTGCCCCTCTCCTCGGCGTTCGTTCGAACATGTGTTCGAACAACACCAAGGTACACCGCCCCACGGACAGCGGGTCAACCCCGGAGCCACAGGCAGTCCGGGTCGGGTCGGAAGTGGGTCAGGTCCGGGGGCTGTCCTCGAGCCGTTGGGCCAGCCAGGTGCCGCGCAGGTAGGCGCCGGTGTCCTTGTGCCAGAGGAAGTACGCCGCGGCCGCCTCGATCGGGAACGACGCCACCGACAGGATCGTGAACGTCGCCGGCGCACCGGTGCGCAGCCCGCCGATGGTGCCGACCGCGAGGAAGAACAGGGTCAGCGTCAGCGCGACCCGGGCCCAGCCGTAGCCGCCGCGCAGGAACGCCGCCAGCACCCAGATCAGCAGCGCCACGACGACGAACAACGTCAGCGCCACCGGGATGAACTGCGGCACGTGCACCTCGCCGCTCTTGACCGCGTCGAGCCCGCGCGTGTGCAGCACCCTGCGCGTGTCCTTGCGGCCCTCGGCCCACGATCGGATCAGCTGGTCCTGCAGGACCACGATCAGCACGGTGATCACCGCGCCGAGCGCCACGAGGGCGGCGAGCAGCTGCTGCGCCCGCGTCAGCGACCCAGGCTGCTCGGCGCTCATTGGTGCCCCTCTCCCGCTGGTTCGCAGTCGCTTATCTACGCTGTGCCCATGTCGGAGCCCCAGTCGACAACGCCGTCCACCGAGCACCCTTCCATCGTCCGGTTCCGGGAGGCGCACACGCGGCTCGGCGGCACCGGCGAGATCGTCATTCTGCCCGACTCGGTCCACACCGCCGCACTGGCCGCCGAGGCACTGGGCTGTGAGGTCGGTGCGATCGCCAACAGCCTGCTCTTCGACTCCACGGGAACGCCGGTCCTGATCCTCACCTCGGGCTCGCACCGGGTGAACACCGAGGCCACCGCCGCGCGCATCGGCGTACCCGCCCTCAAGCGCGCCAGCCCCGACTTCGTCCGGGAGCAGACCGGCCAGGTGATCGGCGGCGTCTCCCCCATCGCGCATCCCGCGCCGGTGCCGACGTGGCTCGACTCCCAGCTCCAGCACTACGACGTGGTGTGGGCCGCGGCCGGCCACCCGGCCGCCGTCTACTCGACGACCTACGAAGAGCTCGCGCGCATGACCGGCGCGCCCACCGTCGAGGTGGAATGAGAGAACCGTCGGCGCGAGCGGCTCACTAGAGTCGCCGCGTGGAGTCCCTCCCCCTGGCGTTCTCGAGCGGCTGGGCCAGCGGCGTCAACGCCTACCTGGTCGTCCTCGTGCTGGGCATCGCGGACCGGGTCGGCGGCTACTCCGACATCCCGGACGTGCTCGGCCGGTGGGACGTACTGGCGATCGCCGGGTTCATGTACGCCATGGAGTTCGTGGCCGACAAGATCCCGTACGTCGACTCGACGTGGGACGCGATCTCGACGCTAATCCGGCCCACCGCCGGTGCCGTGATCGGCGCGCTGCTCGCGGGCAACGTCCCCGAGGACACCTCCCTCGACCAGGTCGTGCTCGCCTCGGTGGGGGGCGGCACGGCATTGCTGTCGCACCTCACCAAGGCCGGGATCCGGCTCGCCGTCAACACCTCGCCGGAGCCGGTCACCAACATCAGCATCAGCATCCTCGAGGACGTTGCGGTGCTCGCCCTGGTCGGGCTCGCGATCCAGCACCCGCGGGCCGCGGCGGCCATCGCCGGCGTGCTGCTCGCGGTCGGGCTGGTGCTGCTGTTCTTCATCGCCCGGCTGGTCCGGCGCGGCTGGCGGCGGTGGAAGGGCCGGCGCGCGTCGCCCGCTGGAGCCGGCCCGTGAGCAACCTGCTCGACGAGGGAGTCCGCGCCGACGTGACCCGCCGGCTCGGCGCGCTCTGGGCGGGCCACCCGGTGATCATCGGCCCCGGGGTGCTGGCCGGGTTCGCGAAGTTCGTCGAGTGGTTCCACGAGCTCGGGTGCCCGGTGCTCATGGTCGCGACGAGTCGCGGTGTGGGTCCGCTCCCGCCGGAGGGGAGCTACGAGGTCTTCTGGCTGGACCCACCTGCGACCGCCTCACTCACCGAGGAGCTCCGGCTCCACGACCGGATGGTCCACCGGCTCTCCGATGACCTGCGCGCCGCTGTCGACGCGTTCGACGCGGAGCGTCGCGGGCTCTGGTACACCACCCCGTTCGTCACCACGGACGAGCCCGTCGACGGCCGGCCGGTGACCGGCGGGAGGCCCGCGTCGCTCCTGGCCCTCGAGGACAAGCTGCTGGCGGACCCGATCTGGGACGCCGCCGAGGTCGAGCGCGCGCCGTACCGCATCGTCGACCTGGCCGACGACGCCGCCCTCGACTCGGCCACGGCGGAGCTTTGCACCGGGCTGGGCGCGGTCTGGTCGGGCGACGCCCGCGACGGCTTCAACGGCGGTGGCAACTACGTGCGCTGGCTGCGCGACGACCGAGACCGGGCCGAGGCCGCGGCGTTCTTCCGGCCACGCTGCGACCGAGTGCGGGTGCTGCCGTTCCTCGAGGGCGTCCCGTGCTCGATCCACGGGTTCGTGCTGCCAGACGGTACGGCGGCACTGCGGCCGGTCGAGATCGTGACGCGGCGCGACCCGGCGGCGCGGACCATGACCTACTCAGGGCTGGGCACCACCTGGGACCCGCCCTGGGCCGACCGCGAGGTGATGCGGGACGCCGCCCGTCGCGTCGGCGCGCACCTGCAGCGCGACCACGACTACCGCGGTGCCTTCGGGATCGACGGCGTGCTGACTGCCGAGGGGTTCCGGCCCACCGAGCTCAACACCCGGATGTCGGCGGGCGCCACCGCGGTGAGCGAGGTGGACCGGA
>JAWWPK010000130.1:0-3990 GCA_033854925.1 Nocardioidaceae bacterium
GGAGGACCGGAGGCACCAGGAGCGCGCTCGCACCCGCGCGACCGTCACGCGCGCCGGCCTGATCGCGGACCCGCTGCGGCTCGTCGGCGTCGGCGTCGGCGCCTACCTGGCGACGAGCGCCGACGACGGGAAGCCGGCCCCGAAGGCTGACGGCGTGCTCGAGAACGCCGCGATCTCGCAGGAGGAGAACCCGGCGCCCGGCATTGTCTGGTACGCCGACGGGCAGCTCCACCTCGACCACTCGGTGCTCGCCGTCGAGGGGCTCAAGGACATGACGCGGATCGGGACGGGGGTCGTGTACGGCGACGACCAGGGTCGCGTGGTCTACGCCGCCGACGACGGCAGCCGGGAGGTGCTCGGCCACAAGGATCCGGAGGTCCCGGTGGCGGCCACCGACGAGACCGGCTGGGCAGCGTGGGTCGAGACCGAGGGCGACCAGCCGAAGCTCGTGATCAAGGAGGCGGCCACCGGCACTGCGGTCGCCAGCGTGGTGGTGTCCTCGGACGCGCGGGTGGTCGCGGTGGACGGTGACATCGCCTACTTCATGGACGCGGCGGGCGCGCACGCCGTACTCCCGGGTGCCAAGCCGGTGATCCGTCCGGTCACGCCCGCCCCGCTGCTCGACGTACGCTCGCGGATCCAGGCGTTCCAGGTCGGGCCGGGGGCGATCCAGGTGGTGCAGTCCCTCTTCGACGTCGAGTTCGTCCTGCCCGGGGAAGGCGCCACGCTCGCGCCGGACGGCGACACCGTCGCGACCCGGCTCCCTGACTCCGACGACGCGGTCGCCGTCTACGACACTCGCTCCGGTGCCGAGCTCCCGAACGGCGTCCCCGAGGGCGACCTCGTGGTCGCGTTCGCGCCGGGAGACCGGCTCGCAATGGCCTACATCGTCGCGCCCACCGGCCAGTCGCCCGGCCGCGAGCTCGAGCTCCGCATCTGTGACCTGGACACGACGCAGTGCGCGGTCGCCGCCCGGATCCCCAACCAGGGCGGGACGCCGGTGCTGGCACGCTGAGCGCCATGGGAGAGACACACGAGTTCCGTCAGGTCGACGTCTTCGGCTCCGGCCCGCTCACCGGCAACCCGGTCGCGGTCGTCCATGACGCCGACGGCCTCGACGATGCCCAGATGCAGCTGTTCGCGCAGTGGACCAACCTGTCCGAGACGACCTTCCTGCTGCGACCCACGAGCACCAACGCCGACTACCGGCTGCGGATCTTCACGGCCAGCCGGGAGCTGCCGTTCGCCGGCCACCCGACCCTGGGCAGCGCGCACGCGTGGCTCGAAGCAGGCGGTACGCCGCGCGGCGATGCCGTCGTGCAGGAGTGCGGCGCCGGGCTGGTGACCATCGCCCGGACCGAGCGGCTGGCCTTCGAGGCCCCGCCGCTGCTCCGGGACGGCCCGGTGGGTGACGCCGACCTCGACCACGTCACCCAGGCGCTGCGGATCACGCGCGACGACATCGTCGACAGCAAGTGGTGCGACAACGGGCCGGGCTGGGTCGGCGTACTCCTGAAGGACGCCCAGTCGGTCCTCGACCTGCGGCCCGACCCCACCGCGTTCGACGGATGGGACATCGGCGTCATCGGCCCATGGACCGATGGCGGCTCGGATGCAGACGTCGAGGTGCGGGCGTTCGACAGCACCATCGAGGACCCGGTGACCGGCAGCCTCAACGCCAGCCTCGGCCAGTGGCTGGCCGGCAACCGGCTCCCCGAGCAGTACGTCGCGGCGCAGGGCACCGCGATCGGCCGCCGCGGCCGGGTGCACGTGAGGCGGGAGGGGAGCGCGGTGTGGGTGGGAGGCGAGACGGTCACGACGCTCCGTGGCGAGGCCACGTTGTAGTCGGTGCCCGCCGGTAGATTCGACACCGTGCAGCAGTACCTCGACCTACTCACCCGCATCCTCGACGAGGGCGTCGAGAAGTCCGACCGCACCGGCACCGGCACCCTCTCGGTCTTCGGGCACCAGACCCGCTTCGACCTCACCGCCGGCTTCCCGCTGGTCACCACCAAGAAGGTGCACACCCGCTCGGTCTTCGCCGAGCTGCTGTGGTTCCTCCGGGGCGACACCAACGTGAAGTGGCTGCAGGACCGCGGCGTCTCGATCTGGGACGAGTGGGCCGACCCGGACGGCGACCTCGGCCCCATCTACGGCTACCAGTGGCGCTCGTGGCCGACGCCCGACGGCCGGCACGTCGACCAGATCGCCCAAGTACTCGACCAGCTCAAGGGCAACCCCGACTCGCGCCGCCACATCGTCAGCGCCTGGAACGTCGCCGACATCCCCGACATGGCGCTGGCGCCGTGCCACACGATGTTCCAGTTCTACGTCGCGGACGGTCGGCTCAGCTGCCAGCTCTACCAGCGCTCGGCCGATGTCTTCCTCGGCGTGCCGTTCAACATCGCGTCCTACGCGCTGCTCACCCACATGGTCGCCCAGGTCACCGGCCTCGAGGTAGGCGACTTCGTGCACACCCTCGGCGATGCGCACCTCTACCTCAACCACCTCGACCAGGCCCGGCTCCAGCTCACCCGCGACCCCCGGCCCCTGCCCACTCTCTCGCTGGACCCGTCGGTCAATGAGCTCGACGCGTTCGACCTCGAGCACATCGAGATCGAGGGCTACGACCCGCACCCGGGCATCAAGGCCCCCATCGCCGTCTAGTGACCGTCACTCTCATCGCGGCGGTCGCCCGCAACGGCGTGATCGGCGCGGACGGCGGCATCCCCTGGCACCTGCCCGAGGACTTCGCACACTTCAAGGCCACGACACTGGGCCACACCCTGCTGATGGGCCGCGCGACCTACGACTCCATCGGCCGGCCGCTCCCCGGGCGCACCACGATCGTGCTCACCCGCGACCCCGACTGGCGTGCCGAAGGCGTCCTGGTCGCCGGGTCCATCGAGGAGGCCCTGGCCATGGCGGAGGGTGATGTCTTCGTCGCCGGGGGAGCGGCGGTCTACGCCGCCGCGCTGCCGTACGCCGACGAGCAGCTCCTCAGCGAGGTGGACCTCGAGCCCGAGGGCGACACGTTCTACCCGGCCTACGACCGCGCCGAGTGGCGGGAGGTCAGCCGCGAGTCGCGCGATGGGTTCACGGTGGTGCGACTGACCCGCCGGTAGCTGTGGGGTCTGGTCCACCAGCTGGACCAAACCCCACACCGGAAGTTATCCACCGCGCTCCGGGAGCCGGAGGCGTAGTGGGCTCGCGGGGGAAGCCTGACCGCATGACCGAGACACCAGTGCCGGGACTCGACCACAAGCTCCTCGCCGAGCTCCTGGTCCTACAGCACGGTGTGGTGTCCCGCAAGCAGCTGGTAGAGCTCGGCGCTCTGCCCCACGAGATCGCCCGGATGGTGCGGCGGCGAGAGCTCGTGGCGGTGCACCGTGGCGTCTACGTCAACCACACCGGACCGCTGACCAGGGTGCAGCGGGAGTGGGCAGCGGTGCTCGTGCACTGGCCGGCAGCGCTCAGTGGGGAGTCCGCGCTACCGAAGCCGGAGCCGGAGCGAGCGATCCATGTCGCTGTCGGTCTGTCCCGCACTCCTCTAGTCGGCGTACCGGGACGTCGACTACGAGGAGTTCGGCATCGTCGTCGAGCTCAACGGGCGCGCCTTCCACGACGACGCACTGACGTGGGACCTCGACTCGCTGCGCGACCTGGACACGCTCGTCGACAGCGATCGGCCGACCGTGCGACTGACCTACGTGCTGATCTTCGGCACCCCGTGCCAGACCATGGCCAAGATCGGGGTCATCCTGAGCCGACGCGGCTGGACCGGCACGATCCGTCCGTGCCCAGCCTGCTCCGGGCCTCTCTGACTGTGGGGTTTGGTTCACCCGCTGAACCAAACCCCACACCCCAGCACTCGGCGGGGGTCCGCATGGGGCGGATACCCTGACTCCATGACTGCAGCGCCCTTCGGCCGCCTCCTCACCGCGATGGCGACCGCGTTCAAGGACGACGGCTCGGTCGACCTCGAGGGCA
>JAWWPK010000131.1:0-12969 GCA_033854925.1 Nocardioidaceae bacterium
TCGGCCTGGTCGACGGGCTCCGCGAGTCGCGCGACGGCGTGGTGTGGATCCGCGACATGCTGCCCCGCGCCGACGTCGTGGCCCTGCTGACCGCGGCCACGGTGTTCGCCTGCCCGTCGATCTACGAGCCGCTCGGCATCGTCAACCTCGAGGCGATGGCGTGCGAGACCGCCGTCGTCGCCTCCGCGACCGGCGGCATCCCCGAGGTGGTCGTCGACCCGCACTCCGGCCTGGGCGGCGCCAACGGCCCGGCCACCGGCCGGCTGGTCCCGATCGACCAGGCCACCGACGGCACCGGCACCCCGCTGGACCCGGAGCGCTACGTGGCCGACTTCGCGGCCGCGCTCACCGAGGTGGTCACCGACCCCGGCAGGGCCGCCCAGATGGGTCAGGCCGGCCGCCAGCGGGCCATCGACGCCTTCAGCTGGACCGCGATCGCGGAGCGGACGGTGGAGGTCTACCGCTCGGTGCTCTGAGCCTGTGGATGACCGTTCGCGCCCGCCACGTCGGGAAGGCACGGTGGACGCATGACGAATCCGAACCGACCGACCATCATCCGCACCCAGGCCGAGCTCACCGAAGCCTGGCGCCACCTCATCCGCCCGTTGGGCTTCCACCGGCGCAGCGTCTGGCTCCTGCTCATCGACGGCGACGACCGGCCGACGCCGGTCATGACCGAGGTGACTGATCTGCCGGACGCTCCGGAGGCCGAGGCCACCGACGGGTTCGGACACCTGCTCAGCGACCTGCTCCAGCAACTCGATCCCGCAGGCCGGTGGGCGCTTCTGCTCAGCCGACCGGGCGCGCACGCCACCGACGAGATGGACCGGGCGTGGGCCGGAGCCCTCTACGACACGGTCCGTTCCCGTGGGATCCGCCACGACACCATCCACCTGGCGACGGACGACGAGATCATCCCCGTCCCGCTCGACGACGTGACCAGCTACCTTCGGGCCTCGTGAAGCTCATGTACGCCGCCTGGGGCGACGACCTCCCGTCCCGACTGCGCGACGAGGCGCTGCACGAGCGGCTCAGCGCGGCCGGCGTACGACGCCTCCAGCTCAACCTCGACGACGAGGACGTCGCCCCCGCGATGCGGATCGCCACCGGCCCCGAGCACATCGGCGCGATCGTCAGTGTCTGGGCCGACGCGGACCCCGCGGTGACCGAGGCGCTCGCGAGCGCGACGACGGAGCTGGCCGGCTGGGAGGTCGACGAGCGGCTCCCGATCCCGCCTCCCGAGACACCAAGTGGCGCGCGGATGGAGGCGCTCGCCAACGTCGCCGTCCTGAAGCGCCCCGACGACCTCGACCGTGACGTGTGGCTGCACCGCTGGCTGGTCGACCACACCCCGATCGCGATCGCGACCCAGGCCAGCTTCGGCTATGTCCAGAACGTCGTGACCCGGGAGCTCACCGATGCGCCACGACGCGTCGACGCCCTCGTCGAGGAGCTGTTCCCGAGCGCCGGCATGGTGGACATGCACGCCTTCTACGGCAGCGGCGGCGATGACGCGGAGCTCAACGACCGGCTCACGAAGCTGATGGCGAGCGTGGCCCGGATCGGCTTCGACCACGACATCGACCTGGTGCCGGGCAGCCGCTACGTCTACGACCTCCAGCTGACCCTCTAGATGATCAGCGACAGCAAGAGCACGAACACCAGGCCGGTGACGGACAGCACGGTCTCCATCACCGACCACGTCTTGATGGTCTGACCGACGGTCATCCCGAAGTACTGGTTGACCAGCCAGAAGCCGGCGTCGTTCACGTGCGAGAAGAACACCGAGCCCGCGCCCACGGCGAGCACGACCAGCGACACCTCCCCGGTCGACATGCCGGACACGAGGTCGACGATCAGCGACGACGCGGTGATGGTCGCGATGGTGGCCGAGCCGGTGGCCAGCCGGATCATCACGGCGAGCACCCACGAGAGCAGCAGCACGGACACGTTCGCGTCCCGCGCCCAGTTGGCGAGCAGGGTCCCGATGCCGCTGTCGACCAGCACCTGCTTGAAGCCGCCACCGGCCGAGACGATCAGCAGGATCCCCGCGATGGGCGGCAGCGAGGCCGACACCGTCTCGGAGAGCACGGCCCGGTCCATGCCGACCCGGATCCCGAACGTCACCATCGCGACCAGTACGCCGATCAGGAGCGCGATGAACGGCGCACCGACCACGTCGAAGATCTTCTGGATGCCGTCCTCGGGGTCGTCGATCACGATGTCGGCCAGGGCCTTGGCGAGCATCAGCACCACGGGCAGCAGGATCGTCGCGATCGTGACGGTGAACGACGGGCGGCTGTCCTCGGCCACCGGCTGGCGCTCCTCGGGGCCGGCGAAGGTGTCGGGCGGGTCGACGACCACCCACCGGCCCGCGATGCTTCCGTAGAGCGGGCCGGCGACGATGACCGTCGGGATGGCGACCAGGATCCCCAGCCCGAGCGTCACCCCGAGGTCCGCGTGCAGCAGCCCGATCGCGGTGACCGGTCCGGGGTGCGGCGGCACGAAGCCGTGCATCGCGGACAGGCCGGCCAGGGCCGGGATGCCGACGGTGATGAGCGAGACCTGGGCCCGCCGGGCCACCAGGTAGATCACCGGCATCAGCAGCACGAGCCCGATCTCGAAGAACATCGGCAGCCCGATGATGGCCCCGACGGCCGCCATCGCCCATGGCAGCGCCCGCCCCGTGGCGCGGCCCACGATCGTGTCGACCACCTGGTCGGCGCCGCCGGACTCGGCCAGGAGCTTGGCGAAGATCGCTCCCAGGGCGATCAGCACCCCGACGCTGGCGGCGGTGGTGCCGAACCCCGTCGTGAACGAGGTGATCACGTCGGTGAGGTTCTCGCCCGCGATCGCGCCGACGGTGAGCCCACCCAGGATCAGCGCCAGGAACGGGTTGAGCTTGACCACCGTGATCAGGACGACGAGCAGCGCGATCGCGACGAGCGTCGCGGTGATCAGCTGCCAGCCGGGAGCGACGGGGTCGACCAGGTCATCGGTCCGGATGGTCAGCAGCGGGGACATCAGTCCTCCTCGAGACGGCTCTCCGCGAGGTACCCCTCGACGATCTCGTCGACACTTCCGGCCACGCCGACGACGACACCGCGCTCGTCCGGTGCGAGGGGTTCGAGGGTCTCGAACTGCGAGGTCAGCAATGTCGGCGGCATGAAGTGCCCCGGCCGCGACGCCTGCCGTCGTTCGACCAGGTCACGGCCGCCCTCGAGGTGCAGGAACTCGACGGTCGGGCTGTGATGGCGCAGCTGGTCGCGGTACTTCCGCTTCAGCGCCGAGCAGGCGATCACGCCCCCGGCGGCGTGCTCGGACAGCCACTCGCCGATCCGCTCCAGCCACGGCCAGCGGTCCTTGTCGTCGAGCGGCTCGCCGCGCGTCATCTTGTCGATGTTGGCCTGCGGGTGCAGGTCGTCGGCGTCCTCGAACGGCACCCGCAGCCGACCCGCCAGCGCCGCGCCGACCGTCGACTTTCCGGAGCCGGACACCCCCATGACGACGATGGGGTGGTCGGGTGGGGTCACGCCGAGGCAGTACCCGGATCAGCTGGTGGGCGACGGCGGGGTGGGCTGCACGTCCAACGCGGAGTCGTAGATGACGGTGCCGTCGAGACCTTCGATGAGATACGTGGACTCGCTGAACTCGTTGCTGGCGTAGCAGCTGATCTGGGAGCCTCCCCCGAACGAGTTGCCGATGATGAGGTACCACGACGTAGGGGTGTCCATCCGGTCGTGGACCGTCGTTAGGCAGTCGACCAGGATCTGGGGGTCGACCAGGCTGAGGTCGAGCTGTCCGTCGTCGGTGGTGCCCTTGATGTCCTCGAGGTCCATCTTCTCGCCGTTCCAGTAGAAGTCCTGGTAGCGGTTGTTGGTGCCGGTCGGCACCTCGAGGACGGCGTACCGCGGGTAGATCACCGCCGAGAAGGCGAACGTGCTGTCGGTCTTGGCGCGCAGCGCGTCGACCATCTCGTTGTAGCCGTCGACCGTGTGCACGTTGACGCCGCCCTTGCCCGGCGCCTGGCCCGGGAGGTACGTCGTGTCGTCGGTCGGCGCGATGCCGCCGAAGTCCGGGAAGGAGTCGCGGGCCGAGACGAACGCGATGACCGCGCCGGCGATCGGCACGATCACCGCCACCAGGATGATCGCCGCGATGATGCCGCCGATCGCGCGGCCGCCGGACTTGCCGGCCGCGGTCGCGACGTTGGCGGCGCCGGAGCCCCCGGAGCCCGGTCCGTAGTTGACCAGCGGCCACGACTGGCCGCCGGTGTCCTGGATGACACTCGGAGACTGCTGGCCCGTGGGGGTCGGCGGCACCGGCGCGATCGTGGCCGGCGCTGCCGGGGGCGCCGCGCGCAGGTCACGGACGGCGAGGTCGATGTCCTGCATCGTCTGCGCGCCGCGCAGCTGGTCGACGCGCATGTCGTGGTCCGCCTGGACGATGCGCCCGGACTTCAGAGCCTCGTCGACCGTCTTGATCGCTGCGTTGCGGGCGTGGTTGTCCGCCCGCTCGTCCGGCGTCGTCACGGGAGCAACGTAGTGGAAATCCGCCGCGAGAGGCACGGAGTCGGTGCCCCCGCCCGGCGAGCCCGAACCCGGATCAGTTCTCGGCCTCCCCGGGAAGGGTCGAGGAGCAAGGATCCAGGCTTCCCCGATCTGCGGGTTCGCCGCCACGGGACACCGCGTCCGCGCTCACGATCAACGAGTGCGGGCCGCCGAGGTCACGCGCGCTCGACCCAGGCGAACGGCACTCGGAGCAGCCGGCGCCCGGCCCGCAGGTGGTACGACGTACGGCCGCGCTTGGCGACCCGCCCCACCATCCCGTGGTGCTCACCCTCGACGGTGACCCGGACCCGCGCACCCACGGGCAGGAGCACCGTGTGCCGACCCTCCCGCAGCCGGGCCAGCTCGGCCTCGTAGTTGGGGTGCAGCACCGCGGGCTTCCCGTGATGGGTCCAGGTGTAGACGTGGGCGAGGTCGAAGTCCGACGAGCACAGGCCACACGTCAGGACCCGCTCCGGCCGCCGGTGCCGGTCGAGGGTGTGACCGCCGGGGCAGGTGCCGAGCCAGGCGGCCGGTGGGGTCGGCGAGTCGGGCGAGACACACCGCTCCCCGGAGCAGCCGATCCGCCGGGCCATCGCCCGCCACGTCGCGTCGTGCCCGTGCACCGGACCCACCAGGGCGTGCGCGATCTCGTGAAGGATCGTGTCGCGGACGTCGTCCTCGCTGTGGACCGCCGTCAGCGGCGCGCTCAGCCCCAGCGCCTGCTCCGCGAAGTGGCAGATCCCGGCCCGCCGCTTGGCGTTGTCGTAGGAGACCTGCCAGTCATCGAGGCCGTGCACCTCCAGGAGGTATTCCGCCATCGCATAGGCGTCACGCAGATCCACGCTCAGCACGCTACGACGCGGCACCGACGGCCGATCGCCGGCCACGCCGACTCACTCCGCCCGGTCGGTCCCGGTGCTCTTCTCGAGCCGCTCGTGCAGGCGGGCGCGTACGTCGTCGGGGGTCAGCTGCGTGCGCTGGCGCTGGTCGCGGGCGATCACCACGCCCGTGGCCGCCACGCCGGCGAGACCGGCGAGCCCGAGCCACTTCCACAGCTTCACGCGATGATCGTGTCATGGCGCCCCGAGAGTCAGGCAGAGCGCACATCGCCCTGGACGAGGCGGTCGAGCTCACGCGAACGGGAGACCTGTGGCTGTTCCGGGGCGACTCGGTCGCCGACCACGCGATCCGCACCTTGACCAACGCGCCGGTCAACCACGTCGGCATGGCCGTCGTGCTCGACGACCTGCCGCCGTTGATGTGGCACGCCGAGCTCGGCAGGGGGCTGCAGGACGTGTGGACCGGCGAGCACCAGCGCGGCGTACAGCTCCACGACCTGCGCGAGGCGGTGACGCAGTGGATGGACCGCTACGAGCAGCGCGGCTGGCTGCGCCAGCTCTCGGCCGAGATCACGCCGGCCATGGAGGACGCGCTGCTCACGTCGATCGCGCGGATGGACGGGCTGCCGTTCCCCTCGACCGTCGGCCTGCTCGGCCGGGTCGCGCGCGGCCGCCTGCGCCGCCGGGCACCCGCCGAGCTGGCCTACTGCGCCGAGGTGGTCGCGGAGGCCTACACCGCGATGGGGCTGCTCGACGGGTCGCGGCCGTCGAACTACTACGACCCCGGCAAGTTCTGGTCCGGCGACGACCTCGACCTCGAGCTCGAGCTCGGCGCGACGCTGGGAGAGGAGATTGCGGTCTACCGGACCGAGCGGCCCCAACCCTGGTGAGTCAGTAGGCGACCGCGCGCCCCGCCTCGGTGAGCTGCCAGATCCCCGGCTTGCCACCGGCCATCAACCCAGCGTCGATCATCGCCTTCCGCTCCGACCGGGCGGACTGGTGCCAGCGGACCTCGCCGGTCGGGGTGGGCTGGCGGTCGCGCTCGCGGAGCTCGTCCTCCATCGCCATCTCCAGCTCGAGGAGCATGTCCTCGGTCTCGAGGCTGCCCTCGGCCCGGAGGATCCGCACGATGTGCGGACGGAACGCCGTCTGGTCGGTGACCTTGCTCGGCATCCGGGTCGGCGCGCTCGTCGTGCGCACGCCCGAGGCGCGGGGCGTCGACGTCCGGACGCGGGGCGCCCGGGGAGCCGGCGGGGGCGGGGGTGGCGGTTTCGGCATCCCGTGCACACAGGTGCTCAAGGGCAGGTCGCAGAGATCGCAGTACTCCTCGGCCACTCGCCCCACACTACGGCTCGCCTTGACATGAGACGATCGCGGCCGTGCCGACGTACCTCGATCAACCTCTCGACGGCACCGAGATCTCCGGGACCACTCTTCACGTGCAGGGCTGGGCCAGCGAAGGCACCGGCGACGAGACGAGCCTGGTCCGCGACGTCACGATCCTGCTCGACGGCGTCTCCCTGGGCCGAGCCGGGCTGGCCTGGCCGCGTCCCGACGTTGCGGAGGTCTACGGCGACCCGCGCCTCGGACTGTCCGGCTTCGACCGCGTCGTCACGCTGCCGCCGTCGCTGCGCACCCCAGGCCCGCACACGGTCGCGGTGGAGGTGCGGTGGCTCGACGGCCACGTGCGTCGTACGACGCCGGCGCGGGTCGCCTTCCCGCCCCTGCCGGCCCTGCCGCCCGACGTCGTTGCTCCCCCGCGGCCGCACCACGGTGGCGGCCCGGTCCACAGTGTCTGGCTGGCCCGCTCGCTCGACCGGGGCGGCTCCCAGCTGCGGATGGCCGAGACCGTCGAGCACCTCGCGCGCCGCGGCTGGACCACGACCGTCCTGTCCCCGTCCGAGGGGCCGCTGCGCGCCCGCCTCGAGGCGGGCGGCGCCCAGGTGAGGCTCGTCGAGCCGGTTCCGTTCGACGACGTCACGCGCTATAGGGCGGCCGTGTCGCGGCTCGTCGACGAGCTGGACGGCGCAGACCTCGCGGTCGCGCCGACGGTCACGTCGTTCCCGTTGGTGCACGCGGCCGCACTCGCCGGCGTACCGGCCGTGCAGCGCATCGGCGAGGAGGCGCCACTGCCGACCGTCGTGGCCTGGCTGGCGGGCGGGCTCGACGGTGAGGTCGAGGCGTACGCCCGGCGCGCGATCCGCGGCGCGGCGGCGATCTGGACCAACGCGCACGCCGTCGAGGCCAGCTATCGCGCGCAGGGGTACGACGGCGCGTGGTCCGTGATCCACACCGGTCGACCCTCGGTCGGTGACCTTCCCTCGCGCGCAGAGGCCCGGCGGCTGGTCGGGCTTCCCCTGGACCGGCGGGTCCTCGTCTGCGCCGGCACGATCTGGCCGGTCAAGGGTCAGGGGCTGCTCGCGGAGGCCGCGCGCGTCGTACGCCCCGACCATCCGGAGCTGCTCGTCGCGATGGTGGGCTTCGACGGGAACCCGTACGCCGCCCAGCTCCGAGCGCACCTCGCGGCGCACGACCTGACCGACACCGTGGTCGTGGCGCCGTTCCACGACGACCTCGGCGCTTGGTGGGCGGCGGCCGACGCGGTCGCCCTGACGCCGCACTCGCCGTCGGAGGCCCTGTCCAGCGCGCTGGTCGAGGGGATGGCCCACGGCCTGCCCGCCCTGGCCGCCCGGGCGGGTGACGCGGCGGTCATGGTGGAGGACGAGCGCTCCGGCTGGCTGTGCGACGCGGACGACCTCGGGTCGCTGGTGGACGCGCTGCGACGTTTCGCCGATGCCGACGAGGCGACCCTGCGTGCGTACGGCAAGCAGGCCGCGGCCCGCTGCGCGCAGGAGGACGACCGAGAGGCGGCGCTCGCCCGGGCGGCCGCGCTGCTCGAGGCGTGCGCGTCGTCGGTCGAGTCAGCCGCCAGCTGACCGTCAGGTCAGCGGAGCGGTCAGCACCTTCTTGGTGAACTTCTCCGTGGCCGGCGCCCAGTCGTCGGTGCTCTCCGGCATGCCGTCGGTCGACGACTTCACGGCGACCGCGAAGCTGATCGGCGACCCCACGCAGGTCGGGAACAGCCGCACCTTGGACGACGAGCCCGCCATCGCGAGCCGGGCGCAGTCCTTGTCGGAGATGTCCTTGCCGTCCTTGGTGAACGACTGCGTCCTGTGCACCGTGAACTCCGAGAAGGCGTCGCCGCTCACGTGCAGGTCGGGGACCCGGTCACCGTCGAAGTCGAACCACACGTCGATCGCGTCGCCGGTCTTCACCTTGCGGGCGTGCTTGACGAGCACGATCGCCGGGCGGGTGGTCTTGGGCGCGCTGCGCAGGGTCACCTGGGTGATGTCGTAGGCCTTGTCCGGCTCGGTCGCGTCCTTGACCGTCCGCGTCGTGGGCGGCAGCGCCTGCGCGGGCGCGGTGACGAGCATGGTGACGAGCACGGCACCGGCGGCGGCCGCTGCGGCGTACGGACGAAGCGTCATGGGTTCTCCCGAGGTCGATGGGTGGGCTGGCCCATCCTAGGGAGCGTCCCCCGTCGAGCCGGTCAGAGCTCCAGGGACTCGGAGTCCTCGTTGGGCAGCTCGGCGTAGATCTGCGGAGGCTGCAGGTAGCGCTCGGCGAACGCGTCGCCCCAGCCGTCCTGCGGCCCCAGGCCGTCGCGTACGCCGGAGACGAACGACTCGAGACTGACGATCCGGCAGTGCTCCTGCGGGTCGCGCAGGGCTGCGCTGAGCCCGGCCAGGGCCCGGGTGGCGTCCAGGTCCTCGCCCAGGCACATGACCACGACCGACGCCGAGCTCACGCCCATCACGCGGTGCTGGACGCAGGCGGCCGCGAGCAGGCTGGTGCGCCAGAGCTGGTTGGTCGCCGGACCGAGCAGCGGCCGCGCCGTGCCCGGGTGGAACCAGCCGCTGTACTCGTGCACCTGCCGGTAGTCGTCGCTGTTGTAGATGGTCCGGTTGAACTGCTCGGTGTACTTCACCTCGATCGCGACGAGGTGCCTGCTGCCGTCCTCGCGGACCGTGATCACCACGGCGTCGAGCGCCGAGCGGTCGCCGAGCAGGTCGATCGCCGGCCGCCAGACGCACTCCATCACCTCGACCGAGGCGGCGTGCGGGTCGAGGAAGGCGCGGACGACGTCGAGCCCGCGATCCGCCGACGCCCTCAGCTCACCGAAGATCGAGAACGTCATCGGCATGCTGGAGAGCATGTTGCGGGCCAGCCGCGCCTTGTCGATGGTGCCGCCGGCCGCCTGCACGAGGTCGGCGCGCTCCATGGCGTACCGCCCGGCGTCCCGGGTCAGGAAGTTGAGCCCGGGCCTGTCCATCACATCGCGCAGGGCGAGCAGGCTGCCGAGCGGGCGGGTGCCGCCGTTGACGCGGTACTCGCCGTAGTCGGCGTTGAGCACCTGTTCACGGTGCCAGGATTGGAGCAAGCGATAGCGCGCCGTGCGACGAGAATCGCTCGCCACGGACAGGCGCGGATCGCTCCACGAGAGCTGCATGCGTCGGGTCCCCCCAGTTCTATGGTCCGACTAGGAACACGTCTACCTTGTTTGGGGCCCACATAAACAGCCGGTCTGGACCGACCTCAGCCGGGATAGCGGTCCGCGACCACCTGCTGCTGGTCGATCGGCCGGCCATTCTGGATGGTCCAGGCCAGCCGGATCAGCACCGCGTGCGACCACAGGAGAGGCGTCGCGGAACGGGTTGCCTCGCCCGACTGACAGCACGGGGCGCCGGTCGGGGCGCGGCCGTCCCAGACCTGCTCTGCGAGCATGTCGGAGCCGCTGGCCGCGGCGGCCAGGCTGGCGAGGTAGGGGGCGCCGCTCTGGCCGGCCGCGACGGCGTACTCACCGCGCTCGCCGGCGAGCAGCGGCCAGGCCCGCCCCAGGGTCTGCCGGGCGCCGTCGTCGCTCAGGTCCCACTGGGCGCCGGTGCGCGTCTCGCCGTAGCCGTCGAAGGAGAACCGGTGCCAGAAGGTGCCGTTCGGGGTCGGCGCCGCGAGACCCTGGTCGACCACGGCCAAGCTGTTGAGCACCACCGGGTCGCTCGGCGCGACGATGCCGAACCGGACCAGGTCGAGGAAGCTCGGGTCGACCACCCGACGCTGGTCGGCCCGGGCGGGGCCGCCGTCGCCGATGGCGTACGTCGTACCGCGGTTGGGCTTGCCGTCCTTGGTGAGCCGCAGGAAGTACGGCGCGGCGCTGAGCGGGCCGTTGGTCGTGACCGTCCACTTGCTGACCTTGTGCGCCCAGCGGTCGGCGGTGCGCTCCCACGTCTTCGCAAGCTTCGCGTCGCCGTGCTGGCGGGCGATGTCGGCGCCGGTGACCAGTCCGTCGATCTCGGCCGCGATGGTGGCGGGTGAGTAGCCGGACTGGTTCTCCCAGCGCTCCTGCGGCGTGAACGGCGCCCTCCGCCCCGTGTCCTCGTCGCGGAACTTCATCAGGAACGCGACCGCCTTCTTGATGCCGCGGTAGGTCCGCTTGTCGGTCTTGCCGACCAGGTGGGCGAGAGCGATCGGGAGGGTGACCTCGTCGAGCTGGAGGTTGGTCCACACGGGCTTGCCGCTGACATCGGAGTTCTGGGGGAAGGAGCCGTCCTTCTTCTGCTGGGTGCGGAACAGCCAGTCGACGACGCGCTGCGCCGCCGCCGTGTCGCCCATCGCGTAGAGAGCGGTGCCGATCTGGTAGGCGTCGCGCGACCAGACCTCGTGGTAGGCCCCCGACGGGCTGCTCAGGTCCTTGACCTCGTCGCCCCAGACCCAGGGCATGGACGGGCTGGCCACGAACGCGCCCGGGTGCTGCTTGTCCTCGCCGGCCGCGAGCACGAGGGCGGACGCGAGGTACTGGCGCTGGATCGCTGCCGCGCTGGCCGGGACCGTCTTGAGGGTCGCCAGGTAGTCGTGCCAGCCGGCGTCGTACGCCGTCGCCGTCGTGCTCCACGGCTGGGCCAGCGCTTGCTTGGCCTCCTGCGACGACCTCTGGAGGCTCTTGCCGAAGCCCAGGCTGAGCGTCGCGGTGCTCGCCCCGATGCTGGCAGCGGTCCTGCTGGTGTGGGTCAGCCTCGGGCTGGCCAGCAGCGTGCTGGCGACGCGGCCTTTCTGGTCGACCGCCTTGAGCGCTCGCTTGGTGCTTCGGGCCTGGTCGCCAGCGGCGCCGTTCGCGAGCGCCGACTCGTAGCGGACCCCCAGCGTGTGCTGCTGCCCGTCCAGGGACTCGACGGTCGCGTGGATGATGACCGCGCTGCGACTCGGGTCGGTGACGACCTCCTCGACGAGTCGGTAGTGACCGTCCTTGTCGGTGCTCACCTGGGTGAAGCGCAGGCTGCGCTCGTCCGGGCGCGTCACGGCCGCAGCCATGTCCCTGCCTTGGCGGTCTGCCTGGCCGCCGTCGGTCACGGTCAGCTCGAGGGTCCGCACGCTGGGCGTCGAGAGGTCGGGGTAGAACACCTCGCTGACCCGGCCCCCCTCGAGCGTGAACCAGACCTTGCTCTGCCTGCTGTGCGCCGTACCGAAGCCGGTTTTGTCGGCCTCGGTGAAGCCCGCCTTTCTCCCTGCTTTGTGTGCTGCATTGTGCGCTTCCTGGTGCGCAGCAAATGTCGTGGGGGCGGCGATGGTGGCGGCGGTCATCCCGAGGGCGAGCGTGGCAATGGTGAGGCGTCGGCGCATAGGGAACGGGTACCCACTCGCGGGTTCTCCACAGATTGCTCGCGACCCCGTTCGAGGACCTCGTCTCCGGGCAGCGTGAGAGCCATGACGATCCAGTTCACGACTCCCGAGTTCCACGCCTCCGTGGCGGAGGTACGCCGGGCAGCCGCCTCGCTCTCCTCGACACGTTCGCGCGCGGCCGGCGACGTGGCCACGCTGCTGGACGGCTGGGACGGCGCGGCCGCCACCGCGTTCGCCGAGGCGTGGTCGGACTGGCTGCGATGCTCCGCATCGGTCGAGTCGACGCTGGCCGGCCTCGCCGACTCGCTGGCGCTCTTCCAGACCGACATCACCCGCGTTGACGCCGGCTCGGCCTCGTCGCTCTCCGTGTTGGCCGGGCGGCTGTCGTGAGCACGTTCTCCTACGCCGTCGACCTCGGGCTCGCCCGCGACGTCGTCGCCTCCCTGGCCGCCGTCGAGTCCGAGCTGGACGACGTGGTCGTGGACCTGCGCTGGCGGGTGGCCCGGCTGCACGAGACGTGGGCGGGCACCGCCGCGGCCGCGCACCTCACCGCCCACGGCTCCTGGGAGGCGTCCTACCGCGAGATGCACGAGGCGCTCATGGCCATGCGGCGGGCCCTCGGGATCGCGGCCTCGAACTACTCCGGGGCCGCGGAGGCCAACACGTCGATGTGGAACTCGGTGCGGTGATGCTGGTCGACTCGTCCCCGCTGGTCGACGCCTCGACGTGCTTCGAGCACGGCAACCAGGGCGCCGCGCTCGTCCACGACACGCTGCTCCGGCGGCTGTCGGACTGCGCTGCGATGGCGGGCGACGCGTCGATCGCGGAGGAGTTCGCCTCGGCCTACGACGAGGCCGCGGCGTCGGCTCTCGCCGCGGTCGGCGATCTCGTGGACGCCTTCTCCG
>JAWWPK010000132.1:0-3145 GCA_033854925.1 Nocardioidaceae bacterium
GGTCTCGCCCAGGGCGCGACCGAGGCCGAGCATCACTGCGGAGACCATGCCGGAGCGCGCGTAGGGGAAGACCGAGAGCCGGATCATCTCCCACCTGGTCGCACCCAGCGCCAGCGCCGCTTCCTCGTCGAGCCGGGGCGCCTGGGCGAAGATCTCCCGGCAGATCGCCGTGATGATCGGCAGGATCATGATCGCCAGCACCATGCCCGCGGTGAGCACGGTCTTGCCGGTGACCGAGGCCGGGCCCTTGAAGAGCGGGATGAACCCGAGGTGGTCCTCGAGCCATGCGTGTGCGGTCACCATGTACGGGCCCAGGGTGCGGGCACCCCACAGGCCGAAGACGACCGACGGGACCGCGGCGAGCAGGTCGATCACGTAGGCGACAGGGACCGCGAGCGCCCTGGGCGCGTAGTGCGAGATGAACAGCGCGATACCGACCGCGAACGGTACGGCGATCACGAGGGCCACGAGGCCGATGAACACGGTCCCGAAGAGCAGCCTCGCGACGTACGGCAGGAAGCTGTCCAGCGGGCGGTAGTTGACCGCCGGCTTGTTGATGCCGGGGATGCCTTCGATCGCGAGGAAGACGAAGACGGCAGCAAGCGCGACCAGGATCGTGATCCCGGCGGCCTTGGCCAGCCCCGCGAAGATCCTGTCGGCGCGAGCCGTCGGCGGGCTCGCCTGCCGTTCGGCATCGGTGGTGATGGTCACGCTGCTCCTGCTCGGATCGGGTCCGCTGTCAGCCGGTTTGTCTCAACTGCTTCGGAGACCGCGGTGCGGCGAGCCGGCCTTGGGCCGACTCGCCGCGTCACGGTGTCCTGACGGAACTGTTTCGCCCTACTTCCCTGCGATCTTGTCGACGATGCCCGCGGCCTCGTCGGCAAGGTCCGAGTCGAGCGGCGCGGAGCCGGCCTGGTCGGCGGCGGCCTGCTGGCCGTCCGACGACACGGCGTACGCGAGGAAGCCCTTGACCAGGGCGGCCTCGTTGGCGTCGTCGTAGTGCTGGCACGCGAGCAGGTACGACGTGAGCAGCAGCGGGTAGGCACCGGAGTCGGTGATGGTGCGGTCGATGTCGATCGCCATGTCGACGTCGGCGCGACCCGCAGTGCGCGGCGAGTTGGCCAGCACCATCGCGGCGCCGTCGGCGGACGGCTTGTTGAACTCGTTGCCCACGCCGATCGCGGCGATGCCCAGCCCACCGGCCTGGCTCTCGTCGGCGTAGCCGATCGCGCCGGCACCGGCCTTGACCGCGGCGACCAGGCCCGAGGTGCCCTCGGCGGCCTCACCACCCTGCTTGGGCCAGATGCTGTCGGAGTCGTAGGTCCACGCGCCCTCGGCGGCCTTGGAGAGGTAGTCGGTGAAGTTCTTGGTCGTGCCGGAGTCGTCGGACCGGTGCACCGGGGTGATGGTGGTGTCCGGGAGGTTGGCGTCCGGGTTGTCGGCGGCGATGGCCGGGTCGTTCCACTTCGTGATCTTGTCGTCGAAGATCCCCGCGATGGTGGCGGGCGAGAGGTTGAGCTCGTCCACTCCGTCGAGGTTGTAGATCACGGCGATCGGGCTCACGTAGGCGGGGACCTCGATCGGGTCCTCGCCACCGCAGCGGGCCTTGGCGGCGTCGAGCTCGCCCGCGTCGGTGCTCAGCGCCGAGTCGGAGCCGGCGAACGAGTAGGCCTTGCTGATGAAGTTCTCGCGCCCGGTGCCGGAGCCGACCGGGTCGTAGTTGACGGTGACGTCGGGCTGGTCGCTCTGGAAGCCCGCGCGCCAGACGCCCTGGGCGGCCTCCTGGGCCGACGAGCCGCCGCCGTTCAGCGTGCCGCTGAGGCTGGCACCGCTGCCGCCGCCGCTGCCGGTACTGCTGGAGTCGTTGGCGGCCCCACAGCCGGTCAGAGCCAGCGCGATCACGGCGATGGAGGCAGGCACGACCCCGTGGCGGAGGCGGCGTCCTCCCATGGATCCAACACTTGCAAGCGTGCTTTTCACACGTATCTCCTGAGTCGTCTCGGACTTACGTCGTGAACGTAGGGAGGCGAGGTGTCCGGGCCTGTGGGCGCGGGTGAACGACACATGAACGCGGGCGGGCCGTCTCGTGTCGTCCGCGCGGGCGTGAGGCGACGATCACATGAACGACGGCGAGCGGGTGGCCCGGGCGGGTGGTTCAGGTGACCCGGTGGCGCTCGAGGGCCCGGATCCGGCCCTTGCGCAGGTGCAGGACCACGAGCTCGCCCGGGGCCAGGCCGGGATTGTCCAGCCCGACGGCGTCGAAGACCAGGGGCAGCACCGGCCGGTGGGTGCAGAGCACCAGGCCGCCCGCGGAGGCGGGCCGCGCGGCGAGCTCGTCGACCAGCCGGGTGACGAGCCGGCGGATCTCCCCCCGGGTGGCGTCCTCCTCGCTGAGCAGGTGGTCGGTGCACAGCCTGCGGCCGCCGGCCGCGGCGTACGGCTCGAGGGTCTGGACGCACCTGGTGCTGGACGAGCTGACCAGTCGGCGCACGTCGTACGCCGAGAGCACCGGCACCAGCCGGTCTGCCTGGTGCTTGCCGGTCGCCAGCAGCGGACGCTCGCGGTCGTCGGCGCGCCAGGCCTTGCGCGAGCGGGCCTGGCTGTGGCGCAGGATGACCAGGGCGCGCGTCTTCTGCGCGTGCGCGAGCGCCTCCTCGAGGGTGTCGTTGTCGAACTCGTAGGTCAGCCGGAGCCGGGCCTTGTCGATCGGGAACCACGCGACCTCGTCGATCTCGGCGTTCGGCTCGTAGCCGCTGACGTCGCCGTCGCCCACTGCCCGGCCGACCCAGTAGTGCACCAGCTTGGTGCCCGCCCGGATCGGGTAGCTCTGGCTTCGCAACGGCACGCCGAGCCGGACCCGGAGGCCGGTCTCCTCCTCGACCTCGCGCACCGCGGCCGCGGTCGCGTGCTCGCCTCGGTCGAGCTTGCCCTTCGGGAAGGACCAGTCGTCGTACTTCGGCCGGTGCACCAGGAGCACCGTGGCCCCGGGACCCAGCACCACCGCCCCGGCCGAGACGACCTCTTGCACACGACCGGTCGGCGGGAGCATGGCAAGTAGTCTCACACCATCGAGTGGCCCATCAACAGCCAGGAGGAGACCCGGTTTGGCACAGCCGTGGAGACGCCGGCTGACCGTGGTCGGAGG
>JAWWPK010000133.1:0-11285 GCA_033854925.1 Nocardioidaceae bacterium
GCGATCGTCTGGCAGGACCGGCGTACGGCGGAGATCTGCGCGCGCCTGCGCGACGAGGGCCACGAGGAGCGGGTCGCCGAGCTGACCGGGCTGCGCCTGGACCCCTACTTCTCCGGCACCAAGCTGATGTGGCTGGCCGAGGAGGAGCCGAACACGTGGGCGCTGGTCGAGTCGGGCCGGTACGCCGTCGGGACGGTCGACTCCTACCTGATCGCCCGGATGACCCGCGGGACCTACCACGTCACCGACGTGTCCAACGCCTGCCGCACGCTGCTGTTCGACCTCACCACCGGCGACTGGTCCGACGAGCTGTGCGAGCTGTTCGGCGTGCCCCGGGACGCGCTGCCCGAGCTGGTCCCCAACTGGGGCGAGGTCGCGACCACCGACCCGACCTCGTTCCTCGACCTGTCGCTGCCGATCGCCGGGATCGCCGGCGACCAGCAGTCCGCCCTGTTCGGGCAGACCTGCTTCGACCCGGGTGACGCCAAGTGCACCTACGGCACCGGCTCGTTCATCCTCACCAACACCGGCACGAACCTGGAGCGATCCGACGCGGGGCTGCTGTCGACCGCCGCGTGGCGGTCACCGGACGGCGAGCTCACCTACGCGCTCGAGGGCGCGATCTTCGTGACCGGAGCGGCCGTGCAGTGGCTGCGCGACGGGCTCCAGATCGTCGGCTCCGCCGCCGAGACCGAGGCGATCGCCGCCACCGTGGCCGACACCGAGGGCGTGGTGTTCGTGCCCGCGCTGACCGGGCTCGGCGCCCCGCACTGGGACCCGCACGCCCGCGGGCTGATCATCGGCATCACCCGCGGTACGACGCGGGCGCACGTCGTCCGGGCGACGTTGGAGGCGATCGCGTTCGAGGTCCGCGACGTGCTCGAGACGATGCCCAACCACGGCGCCCCCCTGCGTGTGGACGGCGGCGCCTCGGCCAACGACCTGCTCTGCCAGCTCCAGGCCGACCAGCTCGGTGTCGAGGTGCGGCGACCGAAGCTGGTCGAGACGACGGCGCTCGGGGCGGCGTTCCTCGCCGGGCTGGGCACCGGCGTCTGGGCGTCCACGGACGACCTGCGCGACACCTGGCAGCTGGACCGGGCCTTCACCCCCACCGCCGACCGCTCCGCGGCCGATGCCGCCCACGCCCGCTGGATCGACGCCGTGGAGCGCTCCAAGGGCTGGGCGGGCTAGCCCCGAGCCGACGGGATGATCCGCCAGTCCGCCTCGAACACCAGGTTGTGGAGGTCGGCGGCCACCACGCTCCGCAGCACCGGCACCAGGTCGCGCGCGTCGCTCTCGGCGTACACGTTGAGCGGCCAGTCGTGCACGGTCGCCCCGCGCAGGTGCGGGTGGTGGAAGCCACCGCCGAACCAGGCCCGGAGCGTCACCGGCGCGATCCCGCGCTCTTGTTGCTCGGGCCACGTGAGGGTCCAGGTCCGGGCCAGCGTGCCGTCGGCCTCGCGTTGGATCCCGCTGTCCGCGAGCTCGCCGGTCGAGCCGAGCAGCACCTCGTCGACCTCTTCGAGCACCTGCCGGGCCACCGGATCCAGCCACCCGGCCGCACGCTCGAACAGCGCCTCCTTCTCGGCGCGGGGCTCGGCTCCGCCGTGCGTCCCGTCACGCAGGTCCTCGACGTGGCGCTGGAGAGCGAGGAGGTGTGCCGGAGTCTGGTCCGCTGAGTCCATGCGACCAGTCTGCCGCGGTGGTGTCGACGGCCGCCGGGCTCGGAGCGCTAGGAGTAGCGGTGGCTCTTCGCCGCGTGCCCCTGCTCGCGGGTGCAGGTGCGTCCGTTCATCGAACGGTGTCCGCACAACCCGTCGGCGGGCGAAGCCGGCGCAGTCGGTTTGACCGCCCCGGTCTTCGCGGCTCGAACCGCCGGTCTGGCCGGCTTCGAGGCCGCGGTCGATCTTGCGCTGTAGTTGGCCTCGCGCATCGCCCGCAGCGCCGCTTCCTTGCTCATCGAGGGTTCACCCGACGAACTCTAGGCGGGCAGGCTGACAGTTCCCCACAGGCGCGTCGGGGCCATGCCGTCGTCAGGACAGCTGCCAGCCAGGGTGGGCTGAGAGCCAGATCCCCCAGACAACCGCCGTCGTGACGAGCTCGAGGACGAACGCCACCAGCGTTCCAGCCACGACGCCGCCGCCGACCCGCCGCATGGACCGAGCCAGACACATCGCCAGGCCCGCACCAAGGCCCGCCAGCAGAGCAACGAACCAGTAAACGACGACGGGCCAGGCGAGGTCGCTCCTCCCTGCCCAAGCCGCCAGGCCGACCATGTAGACAGCGACATGGGTCGCCAGCGCACGCCGGAATCCCTGCGCATAGCCCACCGTCTTCTCGGTGGAGGCATCGCTGACATTCGGTGAGGGGTCTGTTGGCTCGTAGTCGCCGCCGTAAGGAACGTCCACGTCCTCGTGCCCGACCCCAGGTGCCACCGCCAAAGGCTACTGAGGCTTGAGGGACCGCGGGCCAGGCGACGCCACCGATGAATGGTCGCGCCTGCCGCTGCACTCAACGAGACCCGGCTACCCCTCCAGCCTGGCCACCGCCTTGGCTGCGGCGTCCCGGGCCTTCGTCGCCTCGGTGACGACGGCCTGGGCCTCGTCGCGGGCCTCCTCGGCCTCGGCGATCTCGTCGTCCACCTCGTCGCCGGTCTCCTCGAGCTCGGCGATCTTGCGCTTCAGCTCGTCGATCTAGGCCTGCACCTGCATCGACCGGGCCTCGAGGTCGGCCAGCTCCTTGGCGGCGCCGTCGTACGCCGACGTCGCGTCGGTGAGCTCCTCCTCGGCCTCCTCCAGCTCTTCGCGGGCGGTGGCCAGTGCCTTCTCGTCGCGGTCCGGGTCGGGGACGACGTGCAGGTCGGGCTTGGTGGGCGTGGCCTCGTGGGTGGTGGCGACGAAGCCGAGCGCGTCCGGGAGGGCGACGGCCTTGTCGAGGTCTACGGCGCCGACGCCGGTCGACTCGAGTGCGGTGAGCAGCATCCCGCTGCGGACCGCCTTCCCGCACTCCTCGTCGACCATCGCGGCGGTCAGGGTGGCCTCGACCTGCGCGGCGACCGCCTCGGTGACCTTCTGCCCGTGCTCGCGGGCCAGCCGCCGGGCCTGGGTGGTGACCGCGGCGGTGACCTGGCGCCGCTGCCGGGTCAGCTGACGGAGAGCGTCGCCGGACATCGACTCCTGCGCCGCCCGCAGCGCGGCGCCGACCTGGAGCAGCTGCTCGACCTGCTCGGCCTCGTGCCGCACCAGGAGGTTGACGACCCAGCCCGCCATGGACGGCTTCTTTAGCGCCTTGACCTCCTTCGCGAGGTCGGTGCCCTTCAGCTCCTTCGCCTTCGCATCGCGGGCCGGCGTGAACTCGGGCAGCGACAGGGCATAGAGCTCGTCGGCGATCTCGAGCAGGTCGGCGCCCATACGCGGATTCTGGCAGGCGCTACCCGATCACGGCCGTCCGGCCGCGGTCCACGCCAGGTGCTTGGCCCACTGGGCGTCGTACAGCGCGCGGAGCTCGGCGTCCTCGACGCTCTCAAGCGAGATCCGGGTGCCGTCCACGAGGGCCGACCGCCAGGCGTCGTACGACGCGAGGACGGTCTCGGTGTCGTCCTCGGGCAGGGTGCGGTGGTGGAGGCAGCCGCGGACGGTGTCGATACCCCCGTCGTCGCGGCGCTGGACGACCAGGACCTTGGCGAACCGCCCCTCACCGGGGGCCGAGAGCCGCGCATGCGCTTCCTCGACCACCGGCTGCTCGGTGGACCGGGTCGAGATCTCGATGCCGGTGAAGGCGCCCGCGCGGTCGTGCCGGAACGACCAGCCGTCGTCGCGGACCTCGGTGATCTCGTAGCGGAAGCCACTCTGGTCGTGCCGGCCGACCGTGACCGCGACGGGGTCGCGGAACGCGTCGCCGAGGCCCACGTCGACCCACCACCGGCCGCCCGGGTTGTCGTCGGTGGGCAGCCCGTCGGCCACGAGCACCAGGTGGTTGAGGTCGGTGACGTCGCGGGCGTCCTCTGCGGTGTAGACGTGGCCGTGCCGGCGGCTCACCTCGAAGCCGAGGTCACCGAGCACGGTGCCGAGCGCGCCGTTCTGGTGGAAGCAGTAGCCCGCGCGGCCCACGGCACCGACCCGCGCCAGGCTTTCGCCGGGGTCGACCGAGGGTGACCGGCCCAGCATGATGCCGAGGTTCTCGTAGGGCACCGCGTCCAGGTGCGCCCGGTGCAGAGCGACCAGGGTGTCGTAGGTCGGCGGGAGGTCCCCGTCGACGCCGAGGCGACGCAGGTAGGCCGCCGTCGCCTCACTCGGCGGCATCGTCGGCGTCGTCGGGGTCGGCGTCGAGCCCCTGGGCGATCGCGTAGCGGGTCAGCTCGACCCGGTTGTGCATCTGGAGCTTGCGCAACGTGTTCTGCACATGGTTCTGGACGGTGCGGTGCGAGAGCACCAGACGCTCGGCGATCTGCTTGTACGACCTCCCCTGGGCGACCATCCGCAGCACCTCGGTCTCGCGCTCGGTGAGCGTCGGCTGGTCGGGGTCGGTGGCGGCGGGCTCGGAGAGGCGGCGGTACTCGCCCAGGACCAGCCCGGCCAGGCCCGGCGTGAAGACGGTGTCGCCGTTCGCGACGCGGCGTACGGCGTCGAGCAGCTCCTTGCGCGAGGCCGACTTCACCAGGTAGCCGGTCGCACCGGCCTTCACCGCCTCGAGCACGTCCTCCTGCTCCCCCGACGCCGAGAGGATCAGCACCCGAGCCGATGGGTCCTGCCGCAGCACCTCGGCGGTGACCTCGACGCCGTTGGGCGGCGGGATCTGGAGGTCGAGTACGACGACGTGCGGCCGGCAGGCCGGGAACCGGGCCAGCGCCTCGCTGCCGTTCGCGGCGACCCCGACGACGTCGAAGCCGGCGTCCTGCAGGTCGCGCTCCACTGCGTCGCGCCACATCGGGTGGTCGTCGACCACCATCACTCTGATCGGCGACTCATCGTCCACGCTGGCATCCAACCACGGTGCGGGATCGCGGGTTCCGGGGACAGGTCGTCTCCCGCACCAGAACAATGAGTGCGTGATGCAGCGCGCCGGACTGACTCTGTGGAGTGCGCTGCTCCGAGTGCGGCAGGCCCGCACCGAGCTGCTGCTGTTCGGCTTCTTCTTCGTCGTCTTCGCCCTCACGGCGGGCCGCAGCGGCCTCTGCTTCGACGTGTTCACCTCCAACTACGCGTCGTGGCGGCTGGCCACGGCGCACACGCCGTACCTCGACGGCGTCTCGATCCCGGAGCTGGACCACAACTCCATCAGCTGGGTCTGGATCAGTGAGGGTGCCAACGGACACTCCGTGATCACGCGGGCACCTGCCGCTGTCATTGCGGGTCTGCCGGCGTATCTGCTCACCCGTCCCGACAGCATGACCGTCCTGCCGGCGGCGATCACGGCGGCCGCAATGACCGCCCTGTCCGTGCTCCTGGTCCACCGCGCGGTCCGCACGGCGGCCGAGCCGTGGCAGGCCCTGGCGGCGGCGGCAGTGTTCGGCCTGACCACCCCGGTCTGGAGCGTCGCCGCCAACGGCATCTGGCCGCAGACCATCACGGTGCTCGGCATCGCCGTCGCGGCGTGGGGCGCCAGCTCGGAGCGCTGGTGGTGGGTCGGCGCCGGCGGGGTGCTCCTGCTCTGGGCCCGACCGCACGCCGCCGTCATCGTCGCCGTCGTCGGCCTGTCCCTGGCCTGGCGCGAGCGGAGGATCGGTATCGCCGTACGCTCCGGCGTCCCCGGCCTGCTCTCTCTCCCGCTGCTGTGTGCCTGGACGCACTGGGTCTACGGATCGTGGAGCCCGTTCCCGCTGTTCGGGTCCGGCGCGTTCGCACAGGTGCAGCAGAGCCTCTTCGACCTGCCCAACCAGCTCGCGATGTGGGTGGCGCCCGATCGCGGCCTGTTCGTCTACACGCCCGTCCTGCTCCTGCTCCTGCCGACGCTCGTAAGGGTCCGGCGCCAGCTGCCCGCGTGGTCGACCGCCCTACTTCTGGGCGGGCTGGCGTACACGGTTCTGCAGGCGGCGCTGATCGGCTACTCCGGCGGCTACCCCATCTACGGCTACCGCTACGGGCTGGAGTTCCTGGCCTGCGCCACGCCCGCCTTCGCGTTCGCCGCGTGCCGGGTCGCAGGATTGGCGCGACGGGCCCTGGCACCCGTGCTGGCTCTGCAGTTCACCGTGATCGCGTTCGGAGCCGTCATCGACTCGATGTGGCTGGACGACACCGCCGGCTGGACGAACAACGCCTTCACCCACACCATGTACGCCCACGCACCGGGCGCTCCGCTGCTGGCGCTTATCGTCGGGTGCGTTGCCCTGTGGGTCATCCGCAGCTGGGTCCGCTCTCGCGCTGGTGCGGCACCGGCACCCGAGCCGCCGTTGCCGACCACCACTGGCGTTGAGGTGCTGCTGGCCGAGCGGCGCTGACCCGGGTCAACGCAGCCGTTGCCACCGTCCGCGACGGTGCTCCAAGGGGTCCGCGTGGTCACCCAGCTCGAGGTGCTCAAGCACGCAGGTGAGCAGCCGCGACCAGCCGACCTCGCTGCTCTCCTCGAGGCGGACGCCCGCCCAGGTGGTCGCATGCGCGAGCCGCGGCCCCCACTCGGTGTCCACGAAGTCGGCCTGCTGGAACACGCCCCCGGGTGCCGGCGCGGTGCCGGCGAAGCCGTCGGCGAGGTCCCGGTCGGGCCAGCTCAGCAGCTGGACGACCGCACGGCCGGTCTCCGCGACCGCGTCGGCCAGGTCGGAGTCGGGGTCGACCAGCCCCAGCACCCGGGCGGGGTCGCCGAGCACGACCAGGACCGAGGTGAGCGTGAGTCCCGCGCGATCGGTGCCGCTGCCGGCGGTCCAGAGAGTGGCGGTGCCGCCGAGCCGGCCGCGGAGCCGACGGGCCGGGTCGGGGTCCGGGTCCGCGAACGGGTGGGTGTCGTGGATGGTCACGGCGTCACGGTGCCACGACGAGCTCCGGGCCTCGAGCGGTACCGCTCGGCTCGGCGACGACCTCCTCGTCCGAGGAGGAGCCTCCACCCCACCCGGCGCCCCAGGTGACCACACCGAGCACCAGGGCGATCTCGATGAGCATGTAGTAGTTGCCGTAGGCCTGCTTGGAGAGCAGCACGGTGGCCAGGAGGCTCAGACCCATGCCGAGGCTGAACGAGGCAGGTCCCGGGCGGCTTCGCCACGCCACGAGCGAAGACACCGCCAAGCCGGCCATCAACGGAGGAAGCCCGTAGGTCCACGCGGGCCAGCGGCCGAAGGTGTTGCCCCAGGCGACGGCCAACGACACCGAGTCCGGACGGTAAGGCTGGTTGAGGTGCAGCTCGACGACCGAACGCACGAACGCGGTCGGGCCCCAGGCCGCGAAGGCCAGGACCAGCAGCGTCGCGACGCCAAGGCCCGCGATCACCACGCCCCGGCCCAGCCGGCGTGCCAGGGGCAGGAGCAGAGGAAGCACGACCACGAGGTACTGCTTGCTGGCGAGGAAGCAGCCCAGAGCGAGCCCGGACCGCATCCGCGAGCCACGGACCGATGCGGAGACGGTCCACACGAGGAACAGTGCGACGACTGGCTCGACCCAGCCCATCTCGAGGGTCAGCGGGAGGAGCGGCAACGTCAAGGGCACCAGCGCGACGACCCGGCCGACCTCGTCACGGGCCAGCCTGCGCAGGAGAACGGCGACCAGCACGAGGGCGACTACCGAGGCGAACCGCACGTCACCCAACAGGTAACCGGGCAGGTAGCCGAGCAGGGCGGCAGGCAAGTACGGGAACCCGAAGTCGAGCCGGCCTCCCACCAGGACGTCGGGACTGTAGTACTGCTCCGTCAGTCCAGCACCGTAGGGGTTCGGCAGCGTGATCGCGTAGGGGTCGTGTCCTGCGAGCAGGGCCCGACTCGCGTCGTGGACGGCGACCAGCACGTCCGACGAGTCGCTCGACCTGGCGACGTGCAGCATCGCCAGCCCTCCGGCCAGGCACACGAAGCCCCAGAAGGGCCAGTCGCGGCCCTGCTGGCGCGGCAGCCCTGCTGCGACACACGCACCGACGAGAACGGCCAGGAGAAGAGAGGTCAGCAGCGGCCCGCGACCGAGCTCGCTGACCATCCCGTTCCCCGACACCAGCAGGCCGAACAGCACCAGCAGCCAAGCAGGCGCCATGGGAGACAACCAGCGACGAGCACTGGTCCAGCCGGCCATGCGACTGCAGACGGCGACGGTGACCACGATCAGCCCGGCAGTGAGGATGAGCGGCATCAGCAGCTCGGGGTCGAGCGGGCGGACCTGGAGCGAAGCCAGCAACGCCAACCACAGGGCGACGGCCCGAGCCACCGCGTGGCGCGGCCGGGGCTCAGGGTCGGACGCTGGCACGTACGCCAGCATGGCAAGAGTTAGCCCGTGCCGTCCGGGAGTCGGGAAATCACCCGCCGGTCGGTCCTCACGTCGATGGCCCGTGGCATCACGATTTCCCACTCCGTCCCGTCTCCACCGGTCGTGAGACGCGCGGTGCCGCCGAGGTCGGCCACCCGGCCGCGGATCGAATGGCTGATGCCCAGCCGGCCGGCAGCGGCTGCCTCCTCGAGCCGTCCGTCCGGAATGCCCGTCCCTTCGTCGCGCACCGAGATCTCGACCCGGTCGGGGAAACCCTCGAGCAGGACCCAGGCGCGGGCGCCGGGCGCCACGTGCTGGGCGACGTTGTCGAGGCAGGCGGCGACCACGGCGACCAGCTCCGAGGCGACCTCGGCAGGCACCTCGACCCTGCCGGCGGTCACGACCTCGACCCCGGGTCGGCTCCCGAGGTGGACCATGGCGGCGGCGAGATCGGCGCCACCGGCGGCACCGGGCGCGACCTGGTCCTGCTCGCGGATCAGGGTGCGCAGCACCACCTCCTGCTCTCCGGCCAGCCGGCCCAGCTCGGCGGCATCCCCACCGAGCTCGGCACCCCGTCGTTGCACGAGGCCGAGCACCTGCAGCACCCCGTCGTGGACCGCTCGGGCCAGGCGGGCCCGCTCGGCGGCGGTCGCCGCGTCGCGCTGGGCGCGGTCCCGCTCGGAGGCCATTCGCTGCAGCGACTCGACCATGAACCCGACGATGGGCCCTCCGACCAGCAGCAGGAAGGCGTTGCCGTAGTTGGCCTGGGAGACGTGCTCGCGGATCGACAGGTCCGAGGCGGTGATGACCATCCCCGCGGCCAGGCCGCCGAGCCAGCGCCAGTGGATCGCCCACGCCATCAGGGCACCCATCACCCAGAACGCCGGCACCGTGGCCGACAGGCCCTCGCCCTTGAGCACCGGGGAGACCAGGACCGCGCCGACCGCCGCGGCCAGGTCGGCGCCGAGCAACAGCGGCCCGCGGCGCCGGCGGTCGTCGTAGGCCCAGATCGTGAAGCCCGTCCACGCCGCCATCGCGACGAGGCAGGCCGCGCCCCCGACGGGGTGCACGAAGTTGTCGCGGCGGTAGACGTTGAGCACGACCGCGTGCCCCAGCAGCACCAGCCGCAGCACCGCCAGCCACGAGAACAGCCGGTCCTCGACGGTCCCGGCCGGGCCGAACCACCAGGTCGCGGCCCGACGAACGGGCCCAGGCACCCGCAGGACTACGACGCCTTCTTGTTCAGCTCGTCCATCACGGCCGCGGACTCGGCCGCGGACTCGGCCGCGTCGGCAGCCTTCTTGGACTCCTCCTTGGCCCGGCCGGCGTACATGTCGACGTACTCCTGGCCGGAGAGCCGCATGATCTCGTACATGATCTCGTCGGTGATCGACCGCAGGATGTAGCGGTCGTTCTCCATGCCCTCGTAGCGCGAGAAGTCCAGGGGCTTGCCGAAGCGCACGATCGGCCGGGTGAACTTGCCGAAGGTCTCGCCCGGCGGCGCCACGACGTCGGTGCCGACCACGGCCACGGGGATCACCGGGACCCTGCACTCGAGCGCGAGCCGGGCGACGCCGGTCTTGCCGCGATAGAGCCTGCCGTCGTGGGACCGGGTCCCCTCGGGATAGATCCCGAACAGCTCGCCGTCATCGAGGATCTGCTTCGCCGCACTCAGCGCGCCCTCGGCAGCGGTCGCGCCGGACCGGTCGATCGGCACCTGGCCGGCGCCGGAGAAGAACTTCTTCTGGAACCAGCCCTTGATGCCCGGGGTGTTGAAGTACTCGGCCTTCGCCACGAACGTGACCCGGCGCGTCAGGGTCAGCGGCATGAAGAGCCAGTCCGCGTAGGACAGGTGGTTGCTGGCCAGGATCGCGGGACCGGTGGCGGGGATGTGCTCGGCGCCCGAGACCTGGGGCCGGAAGATGAGGCGCAGCCACGGGCCGAGGGCCACCCACTTGAGGAACCAGTAGAACACCCCGCTGACCTCCCATGGACCCACGCCAATCGGACTGCCGTCGGCCAGACTCTAGCCCTCTCCGCAACCGGCGTACGCTCGTCTCGTGCAGCGCGACAGCGACGAAGACGCCTGGCGCGCCATCGTCGACAACTTCGGCGAACGCGTCGAGCTGAACGAGGAGCCGCCCCCCGACCCCGTGCCCGACCCCGACGAGAAGCAGGGGTACGACGCGGCCGGCAGCGCCGGGCTGCAACGGCTGTTCCGGCCGCTGCCCCAGCCCGAGGACGAGGACCTCGAGGACGAGCTCGATGAAGGCTTCGTGCCGCCCGCGCCGCCGCCGCTGCCCCGGCTGTCGCCGGACCGGCTGCTCGCGTGGGCGGGGCTCTTCGGGTCGCCGACGCTCCTGCTGATCTGCCTGGTGTTCAACATCCGGTTGGCGCCCTGGCTGGGCTACCTGCTGGTGGCGTCGTTCATCGGTGGGTTCGCCTACCTGGTCGTGAAGATGCCGCGGAGCGAGGACATCGATCCCTGGGACGACGGCGCGAGACTCTAGCTTCCTGGTGTCCTTTCAGACGCCCGGCCGGTCCGACCTGCGGAACCAGCCCTCGCCGCGCTGCTCACGCAGCTGTTGCCGCAGCTGCTGCCGCTCGAGCTGGCGCTCCCGGCGGCGGTCGGCCCGGCGGGACCGGCGCGCGGCCGAGCGCGCCATGTCGGCGGCACCGATGAAGCCGGCCTGCGGACCGAGGCTGGCCAGCAGGATCGGCGGCTCCGCGCGGTAGCCGCGGCCGACCAGCGACCGGAGCATCGACTGCCGGGTCGGCCCGAGCAGCAGCTCGCCGGCATCCGAGACCCCGCCGCCGATCACGATGGCGTTCGGGTCGAAGGCCGCCACGAGGCCGGCGGCACCGGTGCCGAGCCAGCGGCCCACGTCGGCGAGCAGCTCGATGGAGAGCGGG
>JAWWPK010000134.1:0-3190 GCA_033854925.1 Nocardioidaceae bacterium
TCCACCACGCCGCCCGACCCGGCAGCCGGGACGCACATCTGGACCACGCTCGGTTATGAGCGGCTCGCCTGGTCCTTCGGGAGCACGACCATCGGATGGGACGCTCCCCAGGACTACTGCTTCCCGAGCGCCGGCGGGCCGGTGGTCCAGGGCGGTCTCGTCACCGCTCTGCTCGACGCGGCGATGGGTGGTGCCTGCTGGACCGTCCTCGACGCTGACGAGGCCTTCCTGACTGCCGACCTGCGGGTGGAGTTCCTGCGGGCCACCCGGCCGGGCACGCTCACCGCGACCGGCACCGTGGTGCGCCGCACCCGGCGAGTGGTCTTCTGCGAGGCCCGCCTCGAGGACGCCGAGGGATCGGTGCTCGCCGCCAGCCGGTGCACGCAGGTCGTGCTGCCCGCCGACGGCCCGGCCGGCCGGTACGGCGAGACCAGCCAGGACGGCTCACCGCCCGAGGACGCACGTGGGTGATCCACGCCACAACGCCCCGCCCGCGGCAGGGGCGCGCGTTACCGTGGTGAACCACTCGTCCGGTACCCCTCGAGGACTGGAACGGCCATGAGCGCAGCACGTCCGCACGACGCCGCACTGACGGTCGGCGTCATCGGTGCCGGCCGGGTCGGCGCGGTCCTGGGCGCGGCGCTTGCTCGCGCCGGCCACGACGTGGTTGCGGTCTCGGCGATCTCAGAGGCGTCGGTACGACGGGCGGCTGAGCTGCTGCCCGGCGTCCGCGTCGTCGCGCCCAGCGAGGTCCCTGGCCTGGCCAGCCTGCTGCTGCTGAGCGTCCCCGACGACGCACTCGCCGACCTCGTGGCCGGGCTCGCCGCCACCGGCACCCTGTCGCCCGGCCAGCTGGTCGTGCACACCAGCGGGCTGCACGGCCTGGAGGTTCTCGAGCCGGCCACGCGCGCGGGGGCGCTGCCGATCGCCCTGCACCCTGTTCTGCCCTTCACCGGGACCGAGGTCGACCTCGCCCGGCTGTCAGGGGCCTCCTTCGGGGTGACCTCGCCCGAGCCGCTGCGCCCGATCGCCGAGTCGCTCGTCGTGGAGATGGGCGGCGAGCCGGTCTGGTTGCCGGACGACGCGCGGCCGTTGTGGCATGCCGCCCTCGCCCATGGCTCCAACCACCTCGTGACGCTGGTCGCGAGCGCCGCGGACCTGCTCCGGCAGGCTGGGGTGGAGGAGCCCGGTCGGGTGCTCGCCCCGCTTCTGGGCGCGGCTCTTGACGGCTCGTTGCGCGCCGGTGACGCCGTGCTGACCGGACCGGTGTCGCGTGGCGACGCCGGGACCGTCCGGGCGCACCTCGACGTGCTGGCCGCCCTGGCACCGGAGGTTTTGCCGTCGTACGTCGCCATGGCCCGCCTCACCGCGGATCGGGCCCTCGCCTCGGGACGTCTCGACCCGCATGCCGCCGGTGCGCTGCTCGAGGTGCTGGGGACGGTGCCGCGGTGATGCAGGTGGTCTCGACGCGAAGTGAGCTGGCTGCGGCCCGCAGCAAGCTTCCAGGGCGGGTCGCCGTCGTCATGACCATGGGTGCCCTCCACGACGGGCACGTCGAGCTCGTCAAGCGGGCGCGCGCGGAGGCCGACAGCGTCGTCGTCACCATCTTCTTGAACCCCCTGCAGTTCGCGGCCGGGGAGGACCTGGACCGCTACCCGCGCCGGCTCGAGCACGACCTGCCGCTGTGCGAGACGGCTGGGGCCGACGTGGTCTTCACGCCGCTGCCGGCCGAGGTCTACCCGCAGGCGCCGGTGGTGCGGGTCAGCGCCGGGGCACTCGGTGACGTGTTCGAGGGCGCCAGCCGGGCGGGTCACTTCGACGGGGTCGTCACCGTGGTGCTCAAGCTGATTCACCTGGTGCGGCCTGACGTGGCGTACTTCGGTCAGAAGGACGCCCAGCAGCTCGCCTGCATCCGCCAGATGGTCCGGGACCTCGACGTGCCGGTCCAGGTCATCGCGGTCCCGACCGTGCGCGACGCCGACGGGCTCGCCCTGTCGAGCCGCAACGAGTACCTCTCCGACGAGCAGCACCGCCGGGCGCTCGTCCTGTCCCGCGCGCTGGCAACCCGCGACCTCGCGGCCGGCCGGGCCCTCATCGACGCCGAGCCCGGCGTCGACCTCGACTACCTCGAACGCGTCGACAGCGCGACGTTTGAGGCGACACCCGACGGTGACTTGATCGTTGTTGCTGCGAAGGTGGGCACCACCCGTCTGATCGACAACCTTCTCCTCGAGGACGCGTAGATGTTCCGGACCATGCTGAAGTCGAAGATCCACCGGGCAACCGTGACCCAGGCCGATCTGCACTACGTGGGCTCCGTGACGGTGGATGAGGACCTGATGGAGGCTGCCGACCTCCTTGCCGGCGAGCAGGTGGCCATCGTCGACGTGACCAACGGCGCCCGCCTCGAGACCTACGTCATCGCGGGGCCACGCGGCTCCGGTGTCATCGGCATCAACGGCGCCGCTGCGCGGCTGGTCCACCCCGGCGACCTGGTGATCCTCATCGCGTATGCCGTCATGGCGGACGCCGAGGCACGCAGCTACGTGCCGCGCGTCGTGTTCGTCGACAGCGAGAACCGCGTGGTCGGTACCGGCTCGGACCCGGCCGACGCCCTCCCGGGCAGTGGCCTTCTGCGCGGAGATGCGGTGCACCCGGCTGGGTCGCACGACGACGACCCGTTCTTGGTCTGGTGAGGGGTCGGCGCCTGCTGGCGCCTGCACCCGGCTGGACGATCCAGACCGACGTCGTGGTGGTCGGCTCGGGTGTCGCGGGACTCACGGCCGCGCTGCACGCGACGGCTGCCGGACGCGTCCTGCTCGTCACGAAGGTCCTCGTCGACGACGGCTCGACCCGCTGGGCGCAAGGCGGTGTTGCCGCGGCGCTGGGCGCCGACGACAGCCCAGACGAGCACCTGCGCGACACACTCGAGGCGGGCGTAGGGCTGTGCGACCCCGCTGCAGTGCGGGTGCTCTGCGAGGAGGGTCCTGCAAGGCTGCGCGAGCTCATCGCTCTTGGCGCGGCGTTCGACCGCGACCCGTCCGGCGAGCTGTCGCTCACCCGCGAGGGCGGCCACCACCGCAACCGGATCGTGCACGCCGGCGGTGACGCCACCGGCGCCGAGGTGTCACGCGCCCTGGTGTCCGCCGTCAAGGCGCATCCTGGCATCCAGCTGATCGAGCACGCACTC
>JAWWPK010000135.1:0-3030 GCA_033854925.1 Nocardioidaceae bacterium
GCCGACCACCTGGATGATCGATGCGCACTCGACGTTCTGCAGCATCTCACCCGACGACTTCTTCTGGGTGTTGAGGATCTTGCCGCGGATCGGCAGCAGCGCCTGGAACTCCGAGTTGCGGGCCAGCTTGGCGGTGCCCAGCGCCGAGTCGCCCTCGACGATGAACAGCTCCGTGCGGTCGTCGGTGGCGCGGCAGTCGGCCAGCTTGGCCGGCAGTGCCGAGGACTCCAGGGCGTTCTTGCGGCGCTGGGTCTCGCGGTGCTGACGGGCGGCGAGCCGAGTCTTGGCCGCGGCCGCCACCTTGTCCATCACCAGCCGGGCCTGGGCCTTCTCGGCCCGCTTGGTCGAGGTGAGGAACTTCTTCAGCTCCGCCGAGACCACCTTGCGCACCGCGGCGCGGACCTGGGGAGTGCCCAGGATCTCCTTGGTCTGGCCCTCGAACTGCGGCTCGGCCAGCCGGACGGTCACGACGGCGGTCAGGCCCTCGAGGACGTCGTCCTTGGTGACGTCGTCGTCGTTGACCCTGAGCACCTTGGCGGACTTCATCGCGTCGTTGAAGGTCCGCAGCATGCCTTGCTCGAAGCCGCTGACGTGGGTGCCGCCCTTGGGCGTGGCGATGACGTTGACGAAGGAGCGCAGCTCGGTGTCGTAGCCGGTCCCCCAGCGCACCGCGATGTCGACGTCGAGCTCGCGCTCGACCTCCTGCGGCGTCATGTGGCCCTTCTCGTCGAGGACCGGAACGGTCTCGGTGAAGGTGTCCTTGCCCTGCAGCCGACGGATGTCGGTGACCGGCTCGTCGTGCGCCAGGAACTCGGCGAACTCGGCGATGCCGCCCTCGTGGCGGAACTTCTCCTCGCGCATCTCGGGCCCGCGCAGGTCGCGGATGACCAGCTCCAGGCCGGGGACGATGAACGCCGTCTGCTGGGCGCGGCCGAGCAGCCCGTCGAACTCGAACGTCGCGTCCTTGGTGAAGACCTGCCGGTCCGGCCAGAACCGGACGCGGGTGCCGGTCCTGGTCTTGGCGACCCGGCCGCCCTTGCGGGTCAGTCCGGACTTCGCCGTGAACGGCGCCCGGGGGCCGGCACCGTCGAAGACGCCGGGTGTGCCGTGCTTGAACGAGATGCCCTGCTGGGACGGCGACCGGTCGACGTCGATGTCCATCCGGGCCGAGAGCGCGTTGACCACCGACAGCCCGACGCCGTGCAGGCCGCCCGTGGCGACGTAGGAGCCCCCGCCGAACTTGCCGCCGGCGTGCAGCTTGGTGGCGACGACCTCGACGCCGGGGAGGCCGGTGCGAGGCTCCTTGTCGGTGGGGATGCCGCGGCCGTCGTCGTGGACCTCGACCGAGTCGTCGGGGTGCAGGGTGACCTCGACGTGCCGGGCGGCGCCGGCCAGCGCCTCGTCGACGCCGTTGTCGATGATCTCCCACAGGCAGTGCATGAGGCCGCGGGTGTCGGTGGAGCCGATGTACATGCCGGGCCGCTTGCGAACCGCCTCGAGGCCCTCGAGGACCAGGAGGTGTGCGGCGTTGTAGGCGGTGTCGATCGGGCGCTCCTCGTCGTGCGGACACCCGCTCCCATCCGGAAGCCGGTACGGGTCCGAATCTACCCACGACACGCCGGAGCGGCTTGGAGGCACGCCTGCCTGAACCGGGTCTACCGTGGCGTGAAACGCATCACCCGCAACGATTCACGTAACAGATGCACAGGCTTCACCGTTCTCATCACACGAGCGTTGCCCAGGCCACACACTGGTCCGGGAGTGGAACGTCACGTGGGTGGGAACACCTTCCGTGGTTGGATGGGGATGTCACAGGGGAGGCGTCACCGGGGAATCTTTGGGGACCCCGTCTACGTTGCACCCGTGACACCAGATGAAGAAATGAGGCCGTCGTGAACACAGCACTCGCACCAAGTTCGCCGCTGACCGCAGCGGACCGCTGCGACCGGTGCGGAGCCCAGGCCTACCTTCGCGTGGAGCTCCAGTCCGGTGGCGAGCTCCTGTTCTGCGCCCACCACGCCCGCGAGCACGGTGACAAGCTCAAGCAGATCGCCGTCACGGTCGTCGACGAGACCGACAAGCTGACCGACACCAAGGCCGCCTCCGCGTCCGACGGAGACCGCTGACAAGCCCCGTCCCTCGACTTCGAAGGCCCCGGATCCCACGGATCCGGGGCCTTCTTCTGTGTGAAAGGGTCGCCCCGTGTCCGGTGTCGAGGTCCTGGTCGCCCTGGCCATCGCGGTCGGGCTGGTCGGCATCCTGGTGCCGGTGCTGCCGGGGTCGGTCCTGGTGCTGGCGGCGATCCTGGTCTGGGCCTGGAACGTCGGCGACGCCACGGCGTGGGTCGTCTTCGGCGTCGCCGCGGCGGTGCTGGTCGTGGGTGGGGTGGTCAAGTACCTCGTCCCCAACCGGCGGCTCAAGGACGCCGGCATCCCGGCCTCGACCCAGTGGATCGGCGCCGGCCTCGGCATCGTGGGCTTCTTCGTCATCCCCGTGGTCGGCCTGCTCGTCGGGTTCGTGCTGGGCGTCTACCTGGCCGAGCACCGCCGCCTCGGCCCGAAGGCGGCCTGGCCGTCGACCTGGCACGCGCTCAAGGCGGTCGGGCTGAGCATCCTCATCGAGCTCGCAGCCGGGGTGGTCGCGACCTTCGTCTGGGTCGCCGGGGTGGTCCTCACGTGACGGTGCTGTTCTCGCTGCTGGCGGCAGCGGCGTACGGCCTGTCGGACTTCAACGGCGGATGGGTGTCGAAGCGGGTCAGCGCCTGGACAGTGGCGCTGGCCGCGCAGTGCGGCGGCACCCTGGTCACCCTGGTGATCGCGCTGCCGGCCGACGCGCGCCCGTCCGGAACCGACCTGGCCTGGGCGCTGCTGGCCGGACTCGGCAACGGGTTCGGCACCGCCTTCCTCTACCGAGGCCTGGCTACCGGACGGATGGGCGTGGTGGCGCCGGTCTCCGGAGTGGGCGCGGCCCTCGTGCCGGTCGTGACCGGCGTCCTGATCGGGGAACGGCCCGGCGTGGTCGTCTGGATCG
>JAWWPK010000136.1:0-3815 GCA_033854925.1 Nocardioidaceae bacterium
ACCGCCGGTACGGCCGGCACCCTCAGCAGCTTCGACGTCCCGTCAGCGGCTCTGCCCCACGTGGCCATGCTGGACCGGTCGGTCAACCAGGACGGCTGCAAGGGCGCGACGGTCAACCTGACCTACACCATCAGCTGATCCTCGACGCGTAGCGGCCCGGTTCGCCGGGCCGCTTCGCGTCATGGGGTTGAGAGGACATCGCATGAGACGCCCACGAACCGCGGGGATGTTCGTTGGACTGCTGGCACTGCCGGTGGCGCTGCTCGGAGCGCTGCCCGCAGTCGCGTGGCAGCTCTCCGACGCGCTCCCGTTCCTGGAGCACAACGTCACCCGGGTGGCGCACGGGCAGCTCCACCGAGGCCACAAGGTACGCGTCACGGGGGTGGCCCAGGGTCAGCTCCGCCCGGGCACGTCGGTGCCGGTCGCGCTGATGTTCCAGAACCCGAACAGGCACAAGGTCCAGATGAAGCGCGTCCGGGTCAAGATCGCCGGCATCATCGCGCCGAACGCAGACGCCGCACACCCGTGCACCACGGCGGACTTCGCGATCCGGCAGATGCCACGGCGAACCATGCTCCGAGTGCCGGGCAAGCGGACCAGCGGCCTGGCCTCCATGCACGTACCGACGGAGGCCTGGCCCTGGCTGACGATGCTCAACCGGCCCCTGAACCAGGACGGCTGCAAGGGCGCCGAGGTCAGGCTGAGGTTCAAGGCCCGGGGGCTGACGCGATGAACATCGCGTCGTCGACGAGCTCGAGGCGCAGGCTGCGGCCGCTCGCACTCCTGCTCACCGCCGTGACGTTGCTGGTGTCGGGTGTCGCCGCGGCGTACTGGGGCACCGCGGGCGGCGGGTCCGCAACCGCGGCCACCGCCGGCGCCTCGGCGCTCACCCTCGCCCCCGGAACGCCGACGGCGCAGCTCTACCCCGGCGGGCAGGCGACCGTGGTCCTGACCGTCACCAACCCCAACCCGGGCCAGGTCAGGGTCGGCTCGCTGGCCCTTGACACCAGCCAGGGGACCAGCGGCTTCGCGGTGGACGGCGGGCACTCCGGGTGCGGCCTGGCGTCGCTCTCGTTCGCGACCCAGACCAACGGCGGGGCCGGGTGGACCGTGCCGGGCAGCGGCGTGCTCCCGGTGACCCTCACCAACGCGCTGTCCATGGGCACCGGCGCGGCAAACGCCTGCCAGGGTGCGGTGTTCTCGGTCTACCTGACGGCCGGCCCGTGAAGCGACATTTCGCCACGCTTGCCGTCGCGGTGGCGCTGACGGTCGTGGCCGCCACGGCGTGGGCCTACGTGAGCGCCGGCTCTTTGCCCGGCGGCAACGGTGCCGCAGCGGCGTCCGGCGTCAACCAGGGCGCCACCCCCACGGCGAGCGCGACCGGCGCCAGCGTCACGGTCAGCTGGGCCGCCACCACGCTGGCCAACGGCCAGGCCGTGAGCGGCTACGTCGTCAAGCGGTACGACGCGGGCACCTTGGCCGCGCAGACCATCCTCACGGCCTGCACCGGCACCGTCGCGACCACGTCCTGCGTCGAGACCGGCGTACCGAACGGGTCGTGGAAGTACACCGTCACCCCCGTGTTGGCCACGAGCTGGCAAGGAGCGGAGAGCACGAAGAGCGCTGCGGTCACCGTCAACAACGACGTGACCGCGCCCACGAACTCGATCAGCCTCTCCTCGGTCACCGGCGGCGCCTACCTGACCGGGACCACGATCTACTACCGCGGCACGGCCGCGGGCAGCCTGCGGCTGACCAACGCGGTCGCCGACGCGGGCTCCGGGCCGGCCAGCAGCAGCACAGCGGCGCTCACGGGCACCTCGACCGGGTGGACGCATGCGCCGTCGACGGTCTCGACGCCGGCCGGAGGGCCGTACGTCTCCGGCTCCTTCGACTGGGCGGCCGGCACCACCAGCTCGCCCGCCGAGGCCGTGACCGGTCGCGACGTCGCGGGCAACACCGCCGTGACCAACCTGGCCTTCACCAACGACTCGACCGCTCCCACGAGCGGCACCATCTCCTATCTCGACGGGTACGCCGCCGGCCGCTCCGTGAGCATCACGTTCACCACCGGGACCGATGCCGGCTCCGGCATCGCCACCCGACGGCTGCAGCGCGCCGCGGCCGCGCTGACGGGAACCAGCTGCGGAACCTTCGGCGCCTTCGCCAACCTCGGTGCGGCCAACCCCGCGTCGCCGTACACCGACAGCTCCCTGGCCGCCGGTTGCTACAAGTACCGCTACGTGGTCACTGACCAGGTCGGCAACCAGGACGTCGCCACCAGCGCCAGCGTGGTCAAGATCGGCTACGCGGCGGCGGTGGACTCGACCGCGGGGCTGCTCAGCCACTGGCCGCTAGACGAGGCAGCGCAGTCCCTCATCTCGACCGACCCGTTCACCGGCACCAGCGGTTCCTCGCTGGCCGCGCACTCGGACGGACTCGGCACCATCTGGAAGCACCAGGCCGGTGGCGCCAATGCCGTCATCACGGATGCCAACCGGGTGCGCCGCAACGGCCTGCTTGGCTACACGATCGACTACGTCGACGCGACGCCACCGAGCGCGGACTACTCCGTGGAGGCCGACCTCGACGTCATGTCCAACCTCGGCAGCGACGCGACCGGAGTCATCGGACGCCTCAACACCGCCACCAACACGTTCTACCTCGCGCGATGGGAACAGTCCGCCTTCGGCGCGACCGGCACCTGGCGACTGGCCAGGTACACCAACGGCACGGTCACGTCACTGGCTGCCCTCACCGCACAGGCCCAGCCCGTCGCAGGCGAGACCTACCGCATCAAGCTGGACATGAGCGGCAGCTCGCTCGCGCTCTACGTCAACGGCGTGCTCAAGGTCTCCGCGACCGATGCCACGCTCACGGCGGCCGGCAAGGCCGGGATCATGGACGGGACGGACGGACTCAGCGCCAGCAAGAGCAACACCACCGGGCTGCACATCGACGACTTCCAGGTCACGCCCTCGACGTACGCCCGGGCAGCCGACAGCAAGGGCAGCAACACCGGCGACTACGAGAACGGCGTGACGCTCGGCGTGCCCGGAGCCCTGTCGGCGGCCGGCAACACGGCGGCGACGTTCGACGGCGTCAACGACTACGTCCAGATGACGGGGACCAGCGGCTTCCCCACCGGCGCCGCGGTCCGCTCCACCGAGCTGTGGTTCAAGACCTCGAGCGCGGCCCGGCAGGTGCTCTTCACCTACGGGTCCGGCGCGAGCACGCAGGAGTACGGCCTCTGGATCGACCCGGGCGGGACCACGATGACGGCCTGGGGCTGGGGCGGCGCCAACGACAAGGTCTTCACCATGCCCAGCGCGGTCAACAACGGCGCCTGGCACCAGGTCGTCGAGACCTTCAACGGCACGTCGATCATCCTGTACATCGACGGGGTCGCGCTGCCCGCGCAGGCGGTCACCCGCGCCACGGCGATGGACATGTACGGGTTCGGCATCGGGGCGGTCATCCGGCCCTCGGACAGCAACTCGGGCGGCTTCTTCAACGGCTCCATCGACGAGGTCTCCTTCTACACCTCGGTCCTGAGCCAGGCGACCGTGACCGACCACTACCAGCTCGGCCTCGCGCCGGCCGCCGACCTCGCCGGCCCGACCGGTGGCTCGGTCGACGCCAGCGGGCTGGTGGGCGCCGGCTCCCGGTACTCGACCTCGACGACCCTCAGCCTCGCCCTGGTCAAGGGGTCCGACCCGAGCGGCCTGGCCGCCACCGGCAACCAGGTGCTCAGGGCCTCCGCCTCGCTGACCGGGGACACCTGCGGCAGCTTCGGCTCCTACAGCCTGGTGACC
>JAWWPK010000137.1:0-13621 GCA_033854925.1 Nocardioidaceae bacterium
GCGTCCGGCAGCTGTTCGGCTGCGACTACACGACGTCGTACGAGCGCTCCGGGCTGCTGGGCCCCCGCTCCGTGCTGGCGCACAACGTGCACCCGTCCCTGACCGAGCTGCTCTCGCTCGCCCAGCACGGTGCCGCGGTCGCGCACTGCCCGACCTCGAACGCCGCCCTCGGCAGCGGGCTGTTTCCCCTCGGGTCACACCTCGCCCTCGGCGTCCGGGTCGCGCTGGGCTCCGACGTCGGCGCGGGCACCGGCTTCTCGCTGTTCAAGGAGGGGCTGCAGGCCTACTTCGCCCAGCAGCTGCTCGGTCGCGAGGGACACCGCCTCTCGTCGCGGCACCTGCTGCACCTCGCCACCGCCGCCGGCGCTGACGTCCTCGGCCTGTCCGACGTGATCGGCGACTTCTCGGTCGGCAAGCAGTTCGACGCGCTCTGGCTCCGGCCCTCCGCGGACTGCACCCTCGACGTGGCCCTGCGCCACGCCGACTCGCCCGACGACGCGCTGGCCAAGGCGTTCGCCCTGGCCGGACCCGCTGATGTGGCCGGGACCTGGGTGGCGGGGGAGCTGGTGTCAGCGAGCGAGCCGGCGCCGGGCGGCGGCCAGGATGCCGGGCACCGCGCGACGGTGGATCGGGCCGACGACTGACCAGACGGCGCGGCCCGGAAGGTGTCGGTACGCCACCCGCGTGGTCACCTGGGCGCCGGACTCCTCCGACTCGAAGACGAGCCGGGCGGTGAGGTGCCAGGACTCCGCGCCCAGCACCAGCCGGCGGTCGGTGTTCTCGACGATGTGCCAGCCGGCCACGCAGTCCGGCGCCTCGAACGCGCCGAGCCGCAGCTGCAGCACCCGACGCCAGACCAGCTGCTTGACCTCGACGTCGCGGCGCGAGCCCTGCTCGAACGCGGCCCGCGCCCACGCCTCGGCGGAGTGGAAGGTGTCGGTCCCGATGTCGAAGCAGTCGCGGTAGTCGGCCTGGGGGAGCGAGACGGTGGTGGCCATGCCACAGCACAGCATCATCGCGGCGTGGTGCGCGTCCGCCCGTGGTCGGATCCCTGAGGCGACGGGGCTGGCCATCATGTGAGGTTTCCCGGCACCAGGTGCCGGAAGAACGCACATGTTGCTCGGGTCGGGCCGCTGTCCACAGGGGTCGCCTTCGCTCAGGTGGGCGTTCGTGAGACCGGACATCGTCTCTGCGTGAGCTACGAGGAACTCCTTCGCCAACAGGACGGCGTGATCTCCCGACGTCAGGTGCTTGAGCTCGGCGGCAGCGACGACGACATCGAGCGACGGATTCGCCGTCGCGAGTGGGCACGCGTCCTCCCAGGTGTGTACGTCGAGCACACCGGTCCGCTCACGTGGAACCAGCGGGCCTGGGCGGGGGTGCTCTACCACGCGCCGGCGGCGCTCGGCGGGGCCTCAGCACTCCGGGCAGGAGGGATCAACATCGATGACGAGCGGGACCCCATCGAGCTGGTGGTGCCATGGCCACGTCGGGTGGTCGATCCGCCGACGCTGGTCACCACCCTCGTCACCGACTTCGACGCGGTCGTCCTCTCCAACCTGAGCCCGCCCCGGCTGCGCCTCGAGCAGGCGACGCTCCGGGTCGCCTCCCGCGCGAAGTCCGAGGACGCGGCGGTGGCCGTGCTCGGGGACGTCTGTCAGCAACGGCGTACCACGGCGAAGCGCCTGGTGGCCGTGCTCGAGGCTCAGCCTCGACTGAGGCATCGACGGCTACTCACCGCAGTCCTCGGCGACGTGGCCGCTGGCACGAACTCAGCCCTGGACCGCTATCTCCGCGACGTGGAGCAGGCTCACGGACTCCCCGTCGGCCGTCGCCAGGTCCGGCATGTCGGTGGCAGTCGCACTGCCTACCGCGACGTGGACTACGAGGAGTACGGCGTCCTGGTCGAGCTCGACGGGCAGCTTGGCCATGACGGCACAGCCGACCGCTGGGACGATCTCGACCGGGACGTCTCGTCGGCCGTCGGTGGTCACCTGACCGTGCGAGCGGGATGGCGACAGGTGCTCGACGCCGACCGGCTGGCGGTCGCGATCGGAACGATCCTGAAGTCCCGGGGTTGGCCGGGCGACGTACACCGGCTGCCTGGGCAAGAAACCGCGTGAGCAACGTCGGCCCGACGTCATAGGGTCGCCGACGTGACGGACGTGATGATCTCGGCGCGCGGGCTGCGCAAGAGCTTCGGTGAGTTCGAGGCGGTCAAGGGCATCGACGTCGAGGTGCACAAGGGCGAGGCGTTCGGGTTCCTGGGGCCGAACGGCGCGGGCAAGTCGAGCACCATGCGGATGATCGCAGCGGTCTCGCCGATCAGCGGGGGCGAGCTGCGGATCCTCGGGATGGACCCGGCGGTCGACGGGCCGGCGATCCGGGGCCGGCTCGGCGTGTGCCCGCAGGAGGACACCCTCGACACCGAGCTCAACGTGAGGGACAACCTCTACATCTACGGCCGCTACTTCGGGATCCCGAAGGCCGAGGTGAGCGCCAGGACCGACGAGCTGCTCGACTTCGTCCAGCTGACCGAGAAGGCGAAGAGCAAGGTCGAGGATCTCAGCGGCGGCATGAAGCGGCGGCTGACGATCGCCCGCAGCCTGATCAACCGGCCCGACCTCCTGCTCCTCGACGAGCCGACCACCGGCCTCGACCCGCAGGCGCGACACGTGCTGTGGGACCGGTTGTTCCGGCTCAAGCAGTCGGGCGTGACGCTGGTGATCACGACGCACTACATGGACGAGGCCGAGCAGCTCTGCGACCGGCTCGTGGTGATGGACAAGGGCCTGATCGTGGCCGAGGGCTCGCCGCTCGAGCTGATCCGCTCGCACTCGACGCGCGAGGTCGCCGAGCTGCGGTTCGGCGTGGCCGCCGAGGGCGAGACCCACGACGCGCTGGCCGAGAAGGTCGCCGACCTCGGCGACCGGGTCGAGGTGCTGCCCGACCGGCTGCTGGTCTACACCGACGACGGCGACGGCGTGATCGCGCAGGTCCATGAGCGCGGGCTGACGCCGGTCGCGACGCTGGTGCGCCGCAGCACGCTCGAGGACGTCTTCCTGCGCCTCACCGGCCGGACCCTGGTGGACTGACATGGCGGCAGTGGTCTCGACGGGCTCGGCCAGCAGTGGTCGCCTCAAGCTGAGCGACGGCGTACGACGCCAGGTCGACTACTGGTCGACCGTCTACCGGCGCACCTGGCAGTCGACCGTGATCAGCTCGTTCCTGGCGCCGCTGTTCTACGTGCTCGCCATGGGGGTGCTGCTCGGCGGGTTCATCGACGGTGACCCCAAGGTGCTGGAGGGCGCGACGTCGTACTTCGACTTCGTCGTGCCGGGGCTGATCGCCGCGCACGCGATGCAGACCGCGGTCGGTGAGACGACGTACCCGGTCATGGGCATGATCAAGTGGCAGCGCATCTACGACTCGATGCTCGCCACGCCTCTTGGCTGCCGCGACCTGGTCGCCGCGCACCTGTCGTTCGTGGCGTTCCGGCTGGCCACGACCTGCGGCGTCTACACGCTGGTGCTGGCGCCGTTCGGCGTCTACGCGACGTGGTGGGGGCCGCTCGCGGCGTTCGCGAGCCAGATCCTGGTCGGGATGACGTTCGCGGTCTGGGTCTACGGGTTCAGCGCCCGACTGACGTCGGAGGAGGGCTACGGCATCCTGTTCCGGCTGGTCGTCTTCCCACTGTTCCTGTTCTCCGGTGCCTTCTTCCCGGTCAGCAACCTCGGCGACGCCGGCGCGTGGGTCGCTCGGATCACGCCGCTGTGGCACGGGGTGAACCTGTCCCGGATGTTCGCGCTCGACCACGTCACCTGGTGGCTGGCCGCGGTCAACGTGGGCGTGCTGGTCGCGCTCACCATCGCGGGCTGGTTCTGGGCGGTCTCCGGCCTCGAGAAGCGGCTCGTCGCATGAGCACCCCACAGACAGCGGTCGACGTAGCGCCGCTCGGCGGGTTCCAGGCGGCTCGGCTGCTGGTGCTCCGCAACTACATGGTCTATCGCAAGGCCTGGAAGCTGTTCCTCACCGGTTTCTTCGAGCCGTTCTTCTACCTTCTGTCGATCGGCATCGGCGTCGGACAGCTGATCGACACCTTCGAGTTCAACGGTCGGCAGATCCCCTACGCCGACTTCGTCGCGCCCGGCATGCTCGCCGCGTCCGCCCTCAACGGCGCCCTCATCGACGCCACCTTCAACACCTTCTTCAAGCTGAAGTACGTCAAGCTCTACGACCAGATGCTCGCCACCCCGCTGAGCACTTCCGACGTGGCCCGCGGCGAGATCGCCTGGAGCCAGCTGCGCGGGTCGTCCTACGCCGCCGCGTTCCTGGTCATCATGACTGCGATGGGGCTGGTGCACTCGTGGTGGGCGATCCTGGCGTTCCCGGCCACGCTGCTGATCGGGTTCGCCTCCAGCGCGGCCTGCATGGCGCTCACGACGTACATGAAATCGTGGCAGGACTTCGACAAGATCACGCTGATCCAGCTGCCGATGTTCCTGTTCTCGGCCACGTTCTTCCCGGTCACCGCCTTCCCCGAGCCGGTGCGGTGGATCGTCGAGTGCACGCCCCTCTACCGCGGCGTCGTGCTCTGCCGCGAGCTGACCACCGGAGCGCTCACGTGGGCGTCGGCGGTCTCGGTCGTCTACCTCGTGCTGATGGGGCTGGCCGGGATGCTCGTCGTACGCCGCCGGCTCGACGCGCTGCTGCTGACCTGAGTGGGACGATCTCAGCGTGACCACCTTCGCGATGCCGGAGCCGAACGCGGTGATGAACGTGCTCCTGACCGTGTCCGCCTCGCGCAAGGCCACCGTCGAGCTCACCTCGGACACCCTCACCGTCCGGCTGGGGCTCACGTGGAGCGGCGAGATCCCGCGCGGCTCGATCACGTCGGCCGCCCACGACCCGCTGCGGACGATCAGCATCGGCGCGCACGGCTGGCGGGGTGACTGGCTGGTCAACACCAGCACGAAGGGTCTGGTCGTGCTCACCATCGACCCCGAAGCCAGGGCCCGATGCCTCGGCTACCCGATCAGGCTGCGCAAGCTCCACGTGAGCCTGGCTGACCCCGAAGCGTTCCTGGCGGAGCTCGGCCTGCCTGCTTCCTAGGACAGCGTGAGCCCCCACACGGCGGTGTCGATCCACCGGTCGAACTTCCACCCGACTTCGGGCAGCAGGCCCACCCGCTCGAAGCCGCAGGCGCGGTGCAGCGCCTCGCTCGCGTCGTTCGGCAGCGCGATCACCGCGAGCACCTGGTGCACACCGTCGGCACGCAGCCGCGCCAGCAGCTCGTCGTACAGCAGTCTCCCCGAGCCCTGCCCTCGCGCCTCCGCGGACAGGTAGACCGAGACCTCGCGGGTGCGGGCGTACGCCGGCCGCGGGCGGTACGACGAGGAGTAGGCGTAGCCCACCACCTCGCCCGAGGGGGAGCAGGCGACCAGCACGTGGTCGCCCGGCTGGTCGCTGGCCAGCCGGTCCTCCCAGTAGCCCATCGCGCGGGGCTCCACGTCGAAGGTCGAGATCGCGGTGCGCACCTGCTCGTCGTAGATGGCCGCGATTCGTGGGAGGTCGGCAGGATCTGCGCTACGCACCATCACGGGTTCCATGATGATGGGCCGATGATCGAGCCCGACACCAAGGACTGGACTTGGGTCCTCCGCGAGCCCTGCCCCGAGTGCGGCTTCGTCGCCGCCGACCTCAACCGCGCCGAGCTCGGGCAGCTGCTGCGCGACGACGCGACGGGCTGGGCCGCCGTGCTGCGCCAGCCGGGCGCGACCGAGCGGCCCGACGAGGAGACCTGGTCGCCGCTGGAGTACGCCTGCCACGTCCGCGACGTTCACCGCACCTTCGGCGAGCGGCTGGACCTGATGCTCACCCAGGACGAGCCGACCTTCGCCAACTGGGACCAGGACGTCGCCGCCGTCGAGGGGCGCTACGACCGCCAGGAGCCCGCGGACGTCGGCCCCGAGCTGGTGGCGGCGGCCGAGGCGGTCGCGGCTCGGTACGACGCGCTCCGGGACGAGCCCGAGGGGACCTGGGCCCGCCGCGGGCTTCGCGACAACGGCAGCGAGTTCACCGTCGACTCGATCGCCCGCTACCACCTGCACGACGTGCTGCACCACAGCCACGACGTCCGCCGCACCGCCGCGCGCGCCACCGTGGCGGCCTACGACCGGGATGCGGCGCCGTACAGCGACGCCACCTGGGAGCTCAACGACGGCGTACGGCGGGAGCTCGACGCCTTCGCGAGGACGGTCGGCGCCGGGGGAGGCGTGCTGGAGGTCGGCAGCGCCGGCGGCCGCGACGCGATCGCCCTCGAGGAGCGCGAGCTCACCGTGCGGCGGACCGACGTGACGCCGGCGTTCGTCGAGCTGATGCGCAGCCGGGGGTACGCCGCCGACGTGCTGGACCCGCTGACCGACGACCTGGGCGGACCGTACGACGGCGTCTGGGCCAGCGCCTGCCTGCTGCACGTCGCGCGCGAGGACCTGCCGACCGTCCTGGAGAGGCTGGCCACGGCCACGAAGGCGGGCGGCGCGCTCGCCGTGTCGCTCAAGGAGGGCGACGGCGAGGAGTGGTCGGTGCACGGCCACGTGCAAGCCCCGCGGCGGTTCACCTACTGGCGCGAGGCGCCGCTGCGCGAGGTGCTCACCGGTGCCGGTTGGCGGGTGGACGAGCTGGCGCACGAGATCAGCGAGAACGGCCAGGCGTGGCTGACGATCAGGGCCGTGCGATTCTGACGGCGTGAGGCACACCGAGTTCTGGAGCCGGATGCAGCACGCTCTCGGGCCCGCCTACCACCGGGCCTGGGCGAAGCAGTTCGTGATGGCCGAGCTCGACGAGCGCACCGCGCAGGAGGCGCTCGACGCCGGCGTACCGCCCAAGCAGGTGTGGGCCGCGGTCGCGCGGGCGCTCAACCTCCCGGCGTCCGAGCGGTGACGTGAGCGTCGCGGACGTCGCGGTCATCGGCGGCACCGGCTTCTACTCGTTCCTCCAGGACTCTGCTGGCGGCATCGAGGAGCACGCCGTCGCCACGCCGTACGGCGAACCGTCGGCGCCGGTCGCGGTCGGCACGGTGGCCGGCCGGCGGGTGGCTTTCCTGCCGCGGCACGGCAGGCACCACGACTTCCCGCCGCACCTGATCAACTACCGGGCCAACCTGTGGGCGCTGGGTTCGCTCGGCGTCCGCCAGGTGCTGGCGCCGTGCGCGGTGGGCGGGCTGTCACCGGCGGTCGCGCCCGGCGACCTCGTGGTGCCGGACCAGCTCGTCGACCGGACCGCCGGCCGGCCCTCGTCGTACGTCCAGCAGGGCGCCACGCACGTGCCGTTCGCCGACCCCTACTGCCCGCGCATCTCCGACGCCCTGGTCGCCGCGGCGCCGGACGTGCAGCGCGGCGGGACCATGGTGGTCATCGACGGACCCCGCTTCTCCACGCGCGCGGAGTCACAGTGGTACGCCGCCCAGGGCGGCACCCTGATCAACATGACCGGCGCCCCCGAGGCGGCGCTCGCCCGTGAGCTGCGGATCTGTTACGCGGCGCTGGCCCTGGTGACCGACATGGACGCCGGGGTCGAGAGCGGGTCGGGTGTCGGCCAGGCCGAGGTGTTCGAGCTGTTCCGGCAGAACCTGGAGCGGCTGACCGGGCTGCTGACCATGGCGGTCGCGGCGCTGCCGGACCCCGACGGCTGCACGTGCTCGACCTGGGCCGAGGGCCTCGAGCTGACCTACGACCTGCCCTCCTGACCGGACCCGGCGTGTCGCGCACGAGTCGAACACCTGTTCGGCTAGATTTTCTCCACAGGTGCGACGCACGGACAGCTTCTCCACAACCCGACAACCGGTAGGACCGGCCGTCGGTGGCCATCCCTAGCGTCGAAGGAGCACCTCACCCACAAGACGCACAGGAAGGCACGGCCCATGGCTGCAGACCGCGAAAAGGCACTCGACGCCGCCCTCGCCAACATCGAGCGCCAGTTCGGCAAGGGATCGATCATGCGGCTCGGCGAGGAGTCCCGCGCCGCGCTCGAGGTGATCCCCACCGGCGCGATCTCGCTCGACGTCGCCCTCGGCATCGGCGGCTTCCCGCGCGGCCGGGTCGTGGAGATCTACGGTCCCGAGTCGAGTGGAAAGACCACGGTGGCTCTCCACGCGGTGGCCAACGCCCAGCAGGCCGGCGGCATCGTGGCCTTCATCGACGCCGAGCACGCGCTCGACCCCGACTACGCCAAGGCCCTCGGCGTCGACACCGACGCGCTCCTGGTCTCCCAGCCCGACTCCGGTGAGCAGGCGCTCGAGATCGCCGACATGCTGATCCGCTCCGGTGCTCTCGACCTGATCGTCATCGACTCGGTCGCCGCGCTGGTGCCCCGGGCCGAGATCGAGGGCGAGATGGGCGACAGCCACGTCGGCCTCCAGGCCCGCCTGATGAGCCAGGCCCTGCGCAAGATGACCGGTGCCCTCAACAACTCCGGCACCACGATGATCTTCATCAACCAGCTGCGCGAAAAGATCGGCGTGATGTTCGGATGCTTCTCCTATGGCACCCGGGTGGTGCTGGCAGACGGCACGACGGAGAAGATCGGCAAGATCGTCAACCAGAAGATGGACGTCGAGGTCATGTCCTATGACCCAGAGGTCGATGCGATCGTGCCGAAGCGGATCGTCAACTGGTTCGACAATGGCAACGCCGAGCGGTTCCTCCAGTTCACGGTCGAGAAGTCTCACGGCAACGGCCGGTCCCAGTTCGCTTCCACCGAGAACCACCTGATCCGTACGCCGGGGGGCTGGCGCGAGGCGGGTGAGCTGATCGCTGGCGACCGGGTGATGGCCAGCGAGACCCATCGGCTGAGCGACCAGCAGTGGCAGGTGGTGCTCGGATCGCTGCTTGGCGACGGCAACCTGTCGCCCAACCGGCGCGACCGCAACGGGGTGCGGTTCCGCCTCGGTCACGGCGCCAAGCAGCGTGACTACCTCGACTGGAAGGTTTCGCTGCTCGGAAACATCCCGGCCTCTCGGCGCGTGGACAAGCGAGGAGCGACCTTCGCCGACTTCACTCCGCTACCGGAGCTCGCCGAGCTGCAGCGCACTGTCTACATGGGGGACGGCAAGAAGACGATCACCGAGGACTACCTCAAGGCGCTTACTCCCTTGGCGCTGGCGATCTGGCTCATGGACGACGGGTCGTTCACTTTGAGGTCGAAGGGCCTGCAGGAGCGCACCCGCGGCGGCAGTGGGCGGGTGGCGTTCTGCGTCGAAGCCATGAGCGAGGGCTCGAGAGACCGTCTGGTCGGCTATCTCCGCGACACTCACGGTCTGGACTGTGCGTGGCGGGAAGCTGGTGCGGCAAGGAAGGCCACACTGACCTTCTCAACCGCAGCATCGCGTCGTTTCCTCGATCTCGTGGCCCCCTACGTGCATCCGTCGATGGACTACAAGCTCCTCGAGGGACAGCGGGGCCGGTTCCAGGTTGAGCCGGAGTTCGTCGAGCCAGTGGTTCGACCCGTCCCGGCACGGATTCTCGACATCCACGTGAAGCCGGCGACGCGTTCGATGCGGAAGTTCGACATCGAAGTCGAGGGCAACCACAACTACTTCGTCGACGGGGTCATGGTGCACAACAGCCCTGAGACCACCTCGGGTGGCCGGGCGCTGAAGTTCTACTCGTCGGTCCGCCTCGACGTGCGCCGCATCGAGACCCTCAAGGACGGCACCGACATGGTCGGCAACCGCACCCGGGTCAAGGTCGTCAAGAACAAGGTGGCCCCGCCGTTCAAGCAGGCCGAGTTCGACATCATGTACGGCAAGGGGATCAGCCGCGAGGGCGGCCTGATCGACGTCGGTGTCGAGGCGGGGATCGTGCGCAAGGCCGGTGCCTGGTACACCTACGAAGGCGACCAGCTCGGCCAGGGCAAGGAGAACTCGCGGGGGTTCCTCCACGACAACCCCGACCTCGCCAACGAGATCGAGAAGAAGATCCTCGAGAAGCTCGGCGTCGGTCCGTCTGTGGCCGAGGAGGCGCCAGCGCCGGCCGAGCCGGTCGGCGTCGACGACTTCTGATCCACGCGACGAGGAGCAGCACCGTGACTACCGGCCAGGCGCCCGGGTCGACCTCGGTCTCGGCAGGCTCGACCACCGGGGACACCCATGCCTGGACGGGTGACGTCGAGACGGGGGTGCGGGCGTGGGTGGGTGACCCGCCGCCCCCGCCCGACCCCGTCGCCGACGGGCCCGACGCCGACCCCGAGTCGGTGGCCCGCAAGATCCTGCTCGACCAGCTGACCGGCCGAGCCCGGACCCGCAAGGAGCTCAGCGACAAGCTGGCCGCCAAGGGCGTGCCGGCCGAGATCGGCACCCGGCTGCTCGACCGGTTCGAGGAGGTCGGCCTGGTCGACGACGGCGCGTTCGCCCGCACCTGGGTGAGCCAGCGCCAGTCCGCGGCCGGCGGTGGCAAGGGGCTGGCTCCCCGCGCGCTGGCCCAGGAGCTGCGCCGCAAGGGCATCGACGACGAGACCGCCAGGGCGGTGCTCGACGAGCTCGACCCCGCCGAGGAAGAGGAAGCGGCCCGCGAGCTGGTCCGCCGCAAGCTCCGGACCCTGTCCCGGGTCGACGACCAGGCGGCCACCCGTCGCCTGGTCGGCATGCTGGCCCGCAAGGGCTACGCCTCCGGGATGGCGTTCGCGGTGGTCCGCGACGAGCTGGCCTCGGCCGGCCGGAAGGAGCCCGAGGAGCCGCACTCGGTCTGAGTCTCGTCGCGCCGGGCCGCGATCGACACAATGGGCCCGTGCCGCCCCCGGATCCCGTCCATCTCGTGGTGCTGGACCGCGGCCGCGAGCTGACTGGCATCGTTCACGAGGGTGAGTCATGGGCGGCCGCTGCGCGGCGTACCTGCGCGAGCTTGCACGCCGAGCCCGAGCCGGTCGACCTGTCGGGGGAGACCAAGCGGTTCGTGGTCGACCACGACACCCGGCTCGCGATCCGGGCGATGACCCGCGGCGATCTGGAGTCCGTGGTGTCCTGGCGGTCGGATCCGGAGGTGATCCGCTGGTGGACGCCGGGTGAGCTGACGGACAGGAGCACCATCGAGGCCAAGTACGCCGAGCGGATCGACGGGATGAGCCCGACCCGGATGTGGGTGGTGGAGGTCAACGGGCGCTCGGTCGGCTTCGTGCAGGACTACCGGATCGGCGACTACCCCGACTATGCGGTGCTCGGCCCGGACCCGGAGGCGATCGGCGTCGACTACGCGATCGGTTCCGACGCCTGGCGCGGCAAGGGCCTGGGCCAGCGGATGCTGTGGGTCTGGATGCAGCGCGCCCGGACGAGGTTCCCGGATGCGACCGCGTACTTCGCCGCGCCGGACCACCGCAACGCCGCGTCCCTTCGGATCCTGGCCAAGGCCGGCTTCACCGAGGGGCTGTGGTTCGACGAACCGCAGCCGGACGGCTCGACGACGACCATGGTCGGGTGCAGCCTCGATGTTGGCCAAGTGATCGGCTGAGCGGCACGCTTTTCGGGGTCCCCGCGGAACCGTGGCCCCTGCGCGTAGCGCGCCTCGACCGCGCCTTCGTGGGGTGAATAGGTTGAGGCCATGAATAGTTCGTTCAGCGCGGCTGACCTGCGGCTGCCGGCAGGTCCGGTCGACCTCACCGCCATCGACAGCGGGGCCACCCCGGGCTTCGACGGCAAGAAGAAGGCCGGGACGGCTGCGCTGATGGCGCTGGGCGACGACCTGTCCGACCTCCAGGAACGGCTCTACGCCGAGGGCGTGGCCGATGTCGGCCACGGCCGGGCGGTGCTTCTCGTGCTCCAGGGCATGGACACCTCCGGGAAGGGCGGGACGCTCAAGCACACCGTCGGCCTGGTCGACCCGCAGGGCGTCCGGATCAGCTCGTTCAAGAAGCCGACCGCCGAGGAGCTCGAGCACGACTTTCTCTGGCGGATCAGGAAGGCCCTGCCGACCAAGGGCATCATCGGCGTCTTCGACCGCAGCCACTACGAGGAGGTCCTGGTCGTCCGGGTGCACGAGCTGGTGCCGAAGGACGAGATCGAGGGGCGCTACGACGTGATCAACGCCTTCGAGGCCGAGCTGGCCGCCGTCGGGATCACGATGGTCAAGTGCATGCTGCACATCTCGGCCGACACCCAGAGGGAGCGGTTGCTGGCCCGGCTGGACGACCCGACCAAGCACTGGAAGTTCAACCCCAACGACATCGACGAGCGCGGCCACTGGTCGGCGTACCGCGAGGCGTACCAGATCGCCCTGGAGCGCACCAACACCGAAGTGGCGCCGTGGTACGTCGTGCCCAGCGACCACAAGTGGTATCGCAACCTGGCCATCGCCAAGCTGCTGCACGAGACGTTGACCCGCATGAAGCCGCAGTGGCCCGCGGCCGACTTCGACGTGGAGGAGCAGAAGCGGCGGCTCGCCGACGAGGCACCGGTCGCGTGATCCCCACCGTCGCGGTCACCCGCTACGTCACTCCGTTGCGCGAGGGCGGCAGCCTGCCCGGCATCGTCGAGGCCGAGGACCTAGGCACCTACGTCTGCAAGTTCCGCGGGGCCGGGCAGGGCGTCCGCGTCCTGGTGGCCGAGGTGATCGTCGCCGGGCTGGCCGAGCGGATCGGGCTGCGGACGCCGCGGCTGGTGGCGCTCGACCTCGACCCGGACATCGCCCGCTACGAGGCCGACGAGGAGGTCCAGGACCTGCTCAACGCCAGCGCCGGGCTCAACCTCGGCGCGGACTTCCTGCCCGGCTCGTTCGGTTTCGACGGCCACGTCCCTCCGGGGAGCACGGACCCGGTGCGCACGCTCTGGCTGGACGCGTTCGTCGCCAACGTCGACCGGTCCTGGCGCAACCCCAACCTGCTGCTCTGGCACGGCAACCTGTGGGTGATCGACCACGGCGCTGCGCTCTACTTCCACCACGGCTGGGCCGGGGGAGTGAGCGACGCCGAGCGGTTCGCGGCGCAGACCTGGAGCGCGGACGACCACATCTTCGGTGACCACGCCGCCGAGCTACCCGCCACTGACGCCGAGCTGCGGGGCCTGCTCGGGCCCGAGGTCTTCGCCGAGGTCCTGGCACAGGTGCCGGACGGCTGGCTCGAGCCGGTCCCCGGGGCCGAGGACCCGCCCAGCCAGCGGGCGGCGTACGTCGACTTCCTCACCGCCCGCCTCGGCAGCCGCCAGTGGCTGCCTCAGGCTGCGGCATGACGGAGCAGAAGCGGTCCTACGAGTACGTCGTGCTCCGGTGCGTCCCGCGCGTGGACCGCGAGGAGTTCGTCAACGTCGGCGTGGTGCTGCACTGCCAGATGGCCGACTTCCTCGACGTCGCCTGGCACGTCGACCGCGACCGGCTCCTCGCCGTGGACCCGCGGATCGACGTCGACCAGGTCTGCGAGTCCCTGGCCTTCGTGACGGCCGTGTGCGCCGGCCACCCGACCGGCGGCGCCGCGGCCGCCGAGCCCCTGACCCAGCGGTTCGGCTTCCTCACCGCGCCCCGCTCGACCGTCCTCCAGCCCGGCCCGGTCCACGGCGGCGTGACCAGCGACCCCGCCCGCCAGCTCGAACGCCTCCGCGAACAGCTCGTGGGCTAACGCCGACCCGTCGTTACTGATGAGC
>JAWWPK010000138.1:0-6573 GCA_033854925.1 Nocardioidaceae bacterium
AGGCCGCCGACGATGTCGCTGGCCGTGTTGGAGAGCTCGCCCATGAGGTGCCGCTGGTGCCCGCTCCGCCGGTCGAGCGGGCGCAGCAGCGGGCCGATCAGCAGCATCAGCCCCGGCACGCCGATCAGGACGAGCAGCCCGAGCGGCAACGACGTCTTCAGCAGGATGACCGCGACCAGGAGGAACGAGACGATCGCGCCGGCGAACCGCGCGGACACGTCCATCACCTGGCCGAGGTTGGAGATGTCGTTGGTGCCGATCGCGACCACCTCGCCGGTCGACACCTTGCGGGACAGCGCGCCACCGAGGTGGGTGGCCTGGCGCCCGACCAGCTGCACGGTGCGGTACGCCGCGGTCAGCCAGTTCGTGACAGCGAAGCGGTGCCGCATGATGCCGGTGACGGCCTGGACCAGGCCGATGCCGAGCATCAGGCCGGCGTACGTGAGCAGCGCCGAGCCGTCCTTGGCGGCCACGCCCTTGTCGATCGCACGGCCGATCACCGCAGGCATCACCGCCTGGCAGCTCATCCAGACGATGCCGAAGCACATGCCGCCGGCCAGCGTCTGCCACTGGCCGCGGGCCATCCACCAGAGGAACCCGCCGGGCGAGCTGTGCACCGCCGTCCCGGGATGGTCGAGAGGGAGGCGGCGCACTCCCTCAACAGTACGGAGCGGACCCCTCGCGGGCGACTGGATATCGGCGTCGCAGGGTCAGCCCTCGCCGCCGCCGATCGAGGTCAGGAACCCGCACGAGGCCTTGGCGTAGTTGATCGCGTTGACGGCCGCGGCCGGGCCCAGCCGGAGCACGAACTGGCCGGGCTTCCCGTCGACGTGCACGTTGACCGCGAACGCCGCGAAGCTGCCGGACTCGCCGAAGGCGTGCGCGTCGCACCTGGAGGGTCTGACCGGGACCGGCACGCGCTGGGGTGGCTGGTCGCCGGTGATCGTCAGGTTCGCGTTGAACACGCCCAGGTCACCGGGCGACAGCACCGGGTTGCCCGCGATGCTGTCGATGACCAGCGTGGGACCCGGCTTCCCGGTGGTGTCGATCACCAGGGTCATGGTGCCGACCGAGCCCTTGCCGCCGTCGCCGCTGGCGGTCACCTCGTCGGCCCAGCTCAGGTGCGCGACCTTCTCGATGGCCAGCTCGAGGCAGGTCGACGACGCCACGCGCTGCACCACCTCGGCCTCGTCCGACACCGGCACGGTCTCGCTCTTCTGCTCGCCGTCCACGGTGTAGTCGACGGTGACCGTGCCGCTGTCGGCGGTGCGGTCACAGGCCGGCTGCTCGGGCTCGACGAACTGGAAGCCGCGCCGCCCCTGGGACGGGATGTCTCGCAGCCGGGTGCCGGGCAGGGGAGTCTGGAAACGCTCGTCGTTGTAGGTCACCTTCGTGGGCGTGATGGTGCTGTCGGTGTCGTTGTCGATCCAGACCTGGAACCGGTTCGCGGCCCCGTCGCGGGAGGACTGCTCGATGTCCGCGATCAGCTTGCCGGTCGGCGGCGGCTTCGGGGGCAGCGGGATCGGGGTCAGTGTGTAGAGGGACTTCGTCGGGCTCGCCCGGGGTCCGGCGTGCGGTCCGGCCGGGTCGTCCTTGCCACCGCACGCCGCGAGCACGGCGAGCAGCGGGAGTACGGCGACCAGGCGGCAGGCGCGTTTCCTCACCCCGCCATCCCCTCGATCACCTCGGCCCCGGGCAGCTCGCCGGCCAGCCGCCCGGGGAGCAGCAGCTTCGACCGGCGTACGCCGGAGCCGATCACCGCGACCTCGATGTCGAGGACCCGCGCGTCGACCAGCAGCCGCCACGCGGTGGGCAGCCCGACGGGGGTGATGCCGCCGTACTCCATCGCGGTCTCCTCGACCGCGCGGTCCATCGAGAGGAACGAGCACTTGCGGACGTCGAGGGTCCGCTTGACCACGTTGTTGACATCCGCCCGCGTGTCCGCGCGGACCAGGCAGGCGGCGATCCGCTCCTCGCCGTCGCGCTTGCCGCCCACGACCACGCAGTTGGCGCCGGTGTCCATGCCGAGGTCGTAGGCCGCGCTCATCGCCGCGGTGTCGGCGACCGCCGGGTCGATCTCGACGACCGCCAGCTCGCGCCCGTGCTCCCACGCCTGAAGGGCAGCGACCACGGGCGGCGCCAGCAGCTCGGGGTGGTCGAGCGCCGGCAGGGACTCCAGGCGACCGAGCGTGGGAAGCATGGAGCCATCCAACCTCACGTCATATGGACACGTGTCGTTCATGTCGTTCCCCTGAGCAGGTCATTCGGCTTCCGCACCATGAGTCACATGAGGCGCTCGCTGTTGCCGCAGGTGATCGGTCACCGGGGAGCTCCCGGCTACCGCCCCGAGCACACGCTGGCGTCGTACCGGCTCGCAATCGCGCTCGGCGCCGAGGCCGTGGAGCCCGACCTGGTGATGACCGCGGACGGCGTCGCGGTGCTGCGGCACGAGACCGAGATCAGCCACTCCACCGACGTGGCACTGCACCGGGAGTTCGCGGACCGGCGCACGGTCAAGGTGCTCGGCGGGCGCGAGGTGCGCGGCTGGTTCTGCGAGGACTTCACACTGACCGAGCTCAAGACCCTGCGTGCGGTCGAGCCGCTGCCGGCGCAGCGGCCCCGCAACACGCGCTGGGACGGGCGGTTCGAGATCGCCACCTTCGACGAGCTGCTCCTCCTGCTGGCCGAGGAGTCCCGGCGCTGGGACAGGGAGATCGGGCTCCACATCGAGCTCAAGTCGTCGTCCTACCTGGCCTCGATCGGGCTGCCGCTCGAGCAGACCGTGCTGGCCACGCTGCGCGACCACGGGCTCGACCGGCGCGAGTCCGGGGTGCTCCTGCAGTCCTTCGAAACGACGAACCTGCGGTGGCTGCGCGACCGCACCGACCTGCCGCTGGTGCAGCTGGTCGAGGCGTCCGGCGCCCCGCCCGACCTGGCCGCGGTCGGCGACCCGACGACGTACGACGACCTGTGCAGCCACGACGGGCTGCGGGCCGTTGCTCGGTACGCCGACGCGCTGGGCGTGGCCCTCAGCAGGCTGCTGGCCCGGCCGGCCCTGGTCGAGGGCGCGCACCTGGCCGGGCTGCAGGTGCTGGCCTGGACGGTGCGCGACGACGACCCGACCCCCCATGACGCCGAGGTCCGGTTCCTGCTGGACCTCGGTGTCGACGGCTTGTTCAGCGACCACCCCGACACGACTCTGCTGGTGCGCGACGAGTGGGCCGCCCAGCAGGTCGACCGGCAGCTCAGCCGTGCTGTGCCTGTGGCTGCGGCACCGGGGCCGGGCTGACTGGTCCGGCGGGCTGGACGTCCACGTCCTTGGGGACGATCACCCAGGCGATGAGGTAGGCGATGATCACCGAACCGAAGCCCAGGACGGTCACCAGGACCGTGAGCACCCGGACCAGCGTGGGATCGAGGCCGAGGTGGTCCGCCAGTCCGGCGCACACACCCCCCAGCAGCCTGTCGTCGGTGCGTCGCACCAGGCGGCGCGGCACGCTCGCCGGCCCATTGACCATGGAGGCGTACTGCTGGTCGGCGTTCGGGCTGGCCGGTGGTGGGGTCGGCTGGGCCGTGGGCTGGCTGGGCGGCTGGTCGGTCTGCTGGTTGGTGGGATCGGTCGTCACGACTCCTCCTCAGAGGTCTCGTTCGTCTCGGGGTACCTCGGGAGGTCGGCCGCGGGCTGCGCGGGCTGCGCGGGCTCCTCGGGCTGGGCACCGACCCAGCCGGTCTGCCTGACGGCGTACCGACGGGAGCCGGTGACCGCTGTCGCGGCCAGCCCGACGACACCGGCGACCACCCACGGGATCGGGAGCAGCCAGCGGATGTCCTGGCCGGTGACGGTGTCGGTCTGGACGAGGGCCCAGGCCCCGACGATGCCGAGCAGCGCCAGGCCCATCACGAGGTGGCCGATGCTGACCGGGTGCCGGCCGCTCACTCGTTCGTAGTGGACGTCGCTCATGCCGCTGCCTCCTGGGTGTGGACCTGGATCTCGCCGAACGTCACGTCCGCCTCGATGGCGACCTGCGGTGTGTCGAGCCCGCCGGAGTGCCGGATCTGGTCTTCGATCCCGAAGCCACCTCGATCGGAGCCGAACAGGTCGATGTGACCAGCTCCGTGCACCTGGGCGTCGACAGTGGCGCTGACACCGGGGGGCAGGATCACCTCGACCCGGCCGAACTTGGACGTGAGGTCGAGGTTGAGACCGTCGAGGGCCGCGGGGTCCTGCACGTCGCGCAGGTCGAGAACGATCTCACCGGCGCCGGTGTCGAGGTGGATGGGTACGTCGGCTGCGGTCGTCGGCGTCCGGAGGATGTCTCCGCCGTCCACCTCCTGCACGGTGGTGGCTGCGAACAGGGCCACCGACGCGAGCAGGCCGACCAGGATCAGGCCGCCGGCCCGACCGTAGAAGGCGCCGACCAGGAGCATCACACCGCAGGTGCCGACGATGACCGCCGCGTAGGCCGGGTCGGCGACGGGGGCGCCCGCCGCGTCCAGGATGCCGAGCACCCCGAGGGCGAGGGCGGCCAGGGCCATCGTGAACCAGAACAGGATCGGCCCGCGCCGGCGCGGGTTGCGCGGCTCGGGTCGGTACGCCGGCGGCGCCGGCAGCGGCGCACCGGGAGCGGCGGGCACGAAGCTGCCGGTGACGGGGTCCTGGGCGTGGGGGACCGGCGGGGCCGTGGGTGCCGGGTTGCGGTCGCGGTCGAGGAAGGTGAGCACGATCAGCGCGACCACGGCGACCGTGACGAGGGGCCACGGGAAGCCCCACTGGCCGACCGAGTCGGCCAGCAGCGCGAGCGTGGCGAGCGCGCCGACACCGATGAGGGCGATGCTGCGGTTGCGGTCGTCGAGGTGCACCGCGGCCCGTGCGCGGCCGTCCTCGGGCACCAGCAGCCAGCACGCGACGTACACCAGGATGCCGGCGCCGCCGAAGAAGACCAGGACGACGAAGGCCACGCGGAGGAGGATCGGGTCGACGTCGAGGTGGCGGGCCAGGCCGCCGGCGACTCCTGCGAGCTTGCGGTCGGGTCTGACGGTGCGCCGGATCCGACCGAGGTCGCGCACCTCGTCCCGGCTGACGCGGGGGCCGTCTTTGGCCGGTGCCGGACCGGTCGGGGCCTCGGGCGGGGTGGTGGTCATGTCACCAGACTGCGCGCTCGGGCGGCCACCCACCATCGGGGACGACCCTGAACCTCACGGCTCCGAGCGGGTCCGGCCTCAGGGTCGACTCGGGGTCGTCGCCCATGGGGTCCGCCGTCCTGACCTGCGATCCTGTGTGAGATGACAAGCGCACCGACCCAGCCGCACGAGTGGCGCCGGGCCGCCCGCAGCTCGGAGTCGCCGATCGTGGGCGGGGTCGCGAGCGGGCTCGCCCTGCACCTCGGCATGCCCGTGATCTGGGTGCGCGCCTTCTTCGTGCTCGCCGCGGCCTTCGGCGGCCTGGGGATCTTCCTCTACGCGGGCCTGTGGATCATGCTGCCCAGCGACTCGCGGTTCGAGACCGGCACGCCGGGGGCCGAGAGCGCCGACCGTGGCGGACGCCGGCCCGGTCGGGTGCGCCGGCTCGCCGACGCCGGCCCCACGATCGCCCTGGCCGCGCTGGCCTTCGGCGGCATCCTCGTGGTCGAGGGCATGTTCGGCGGTGGCGCGGTCTTCTGGCCGATCGTGATCGGGCTGGCCGGGCTCGCGCTGCTGTGGCGGCAGGCCGACGAGGCCCAGCGCGAACGCTGGCTCGACAACAGCGGGCGCATGGACCCGGTCCGCGTCGTGTTCGGCTCGGGCGGGTGGGCGTCGTACGCCCGGGTTGCGGCGGGGGTGCTGCTCGTCGGCGTCGCGCTCTCGGTCATCGCCTTCAACGGCACGTCCTTCGGGCAGGCCCGCACCGCGGCGCTCGCCGCCCTGTTCGGCGTGGCCGGGCTGGCCCTGGTGGTCGGCCCGTGGGTGCTGCGCCTGGCCTCCGACCTGACCGCCGAGCGCGAAGAGCGGATCCGCTCCCAGGAGCGGGCCGACGTGGCTGCGCACCTGCACGACTCGGTGCTGCAGACCCTGGCGTTGATCCAGAAGAGCTCCCACGACCCCGCGACGGTGGCCCGGCTGGCCCGCGCCCAGGAGCGCGACCTGCGCTCGTGGCTGTACGTCGGAGAGTCCACCGACGAGCGGAGCGTGGCCGGCGCGCTCAGGGCGGCGGCCGCCGAGATCGAGGACGCGCACGGCATCTTCGTGGATGTCGTCGCGGTCGGCGACTGCGAGCTCGACGAGGCGCTGCGCCCGATCGTCCAGGCCACCCGCGAGGCGGTCATCAACGCCGCCAAGCACGCCGGCACCGGCCGGGTCGACGTCTACGCCGAGCTCTCGGCGGGCGCGGTGGACGTCTTCGTCCGAGACCGTGGTGCGGGCTTCGTGCTCGACGACATTCCCGAGGACCGCTACGGCGTACGCCGCAGCATCCTTGACCGCATGGAGCGGCACGGCGGCACCGCCGAGGTCCGTTCGACCGCGGGCGAGGGCACCGAGGTCCGCCTGCACCTGCCCCGACCCCACTCCTCCGAGGAGAACTGATGGTCAACCCAT
>JAWWPK010000139.1:0-7124 GCA_033854925.1 Nocardioidaceae bacterium
GCGCTGGCCGCGGTGTGCGAGCGGTACGACGCGCTGCTGGTCGTCGACGAGGCGCACGGGCTCGGCGTCCGCGGGCCGGGGCTGGTCCGCGAGCTCGGCCTGGCCGGCCTGCCGCACGTGCTGGTCACCGCCACGCTGTCGAAGGCCCTCGGCAGCCAGGGCGGCGCGGTCCTGGGCCCTCAAGCAGTCGTCGACCACCTGGTCAACCGGGCCCGACCGTTCGTCTTCGACACCGGGCTGGCGCCCGCGGCCGCCGGCGCGGCGCTGGAGGCGCTCCGGCAGCTCCGGGCCCGGCCCGAGCTCTCCGACGTCGTACGCCGCCGGATGGCCGATCTCGCGGCCGCGCTCGGGCTCACGCCCCCCGCGGGTGCGGTGCTGTCGGTGCCGATGCCCTCGCCGCTGGTCGCGCTGGCCGCCCAGGCGACGGCCCTGGCGCAGGGCGTGACGGTCGGCTGCTTCCGGCCGCCGTCGGTGCCCGACGGGATCTCCCGGCTGCGGGTCACCGTCAGCGCGGGCATCCCGGAGGCCGACTGGGCCCGCGCCGTGGACGTCCTCGTGGCGGTGGTCAAGGAGTACGGGTGATCACGATCGTCACCGGGACCTCGACCGGGGTCGGCAAGACCGTCGCCACCGCCGCCCTGGCCGCCACCGCCACCGGGTCGGTGGTCGTCGTGAAGCCCGTGCAGACCGGCGCGGTCGACGGCGACTCCGACGCCCGGGAGGTGGCCCGGCTCTCCGGCGTCGAGACCGAGGAGTGGACCACCCTCGAGGAGCCGCTCGCTCCCGACACCGCCGCACGGCGGCAGGGCGTCGACCTCCCCTCTGTCGCGTCGTACGTCTCGCGGATCGGCGGGCTCACCCAGGACACGGTGATCGTCGAGGGCGCCGGCGGGCTCCTGGTCCGGCTCGATGCCTCCGGAGGCACGGTGCTGGACCTCGCTTGTCTTCTCGGCGCCGCGACCGAGGTCGAGGTGGTCGTCGTGGTCGCCGCCGGGCTCGGGACGCTCAACCACACCGAGCTGACCGTCGACGCCCTGCGCGCCCGGGGACTGTCCGTGCGCGGCCTGGTCGTGGGTGCCTGGCCGGCCGAGCCCGGGCTGGCCGAGCGGTGCAACCTCGAGGACCTGCAGCGGATCGCGCCGCTGCTGGCCGTGATCCCGGCCGGCGCGGGCGCGCTGGACCGGGACGCGTTCTGGGCGGCGGCGCCGGGGTGGTTCCGCTAGCTGTTTGCGCTAGCTGCCGCGGTGCACCACGGCGTACGGAGAGCAGCTCTCCTCGACGACGTCGGAGCCGAGGTAGCAGACCATCACCGGGGTGCCGCCTCCAGGGGCGCGCTTCCACGGCAGCCGGACGAACGAGGCGCCGCGAGTCATCACCGCGCGGCCGAGCTCCTTGAGCCGGCCGTCCTTCTTACGGTACGCCGCCACGGTGCCGCCGTCGGTCGCCCACGGCCGCTCGGTCGTCATGAACGAGATCGCCATCCAGACGAGCCTGTGCCTGGTGGGCGCGGGGTGGACCCGCCGGACGTCGAGCCGGATCGAGGAGCCGATCTTGCGGGCGACCATCGACGTGCCGACGAAGTCGGCGGTGTCCGGCCCGGAGTGGCCGGTCACCTTCGGTGCGAGCGCGTGGCCGATGTCGGCGACCTGCACGAGGTAGTCCCGCGTCGTGGCTCCTGCGATCGGTGTGCCGTCGCGGAGCCACTGGAACTCGTAGGACTCCGGGGGCGACGTCCAGGCGCCGAGGTCGGCGGTCAGGTTGGCACCCGGGACCGGCGTCCCCTGCGTCGGGCTGTGGCCGACCGCCACGAACGGCGGCGGTGGTGTCGCGTCGGCGGAGCTGGCGTGCGCGAGCAACCCCGTGGCAAGCGCGAGCGCGAGCCAGGCGGCGACACGAGTGGATACCCGAGTCACGACGACCCCCCTGATGGTCCCTTGACCGCAGAAGAGTACCGAAGCGACGCGGCACACGCGGTATCCGCGCCCGTGGCGCCGTACTGTGCTGGTCCACGGACTCGGGGGAGACGAGGGAGACATGGGTTTCGGAGACAGCCTCAAGAAGTGGGCTTCGTCCAAGGCCACGGAGATGCTGACCGCGGACGGCGGCAAGCGTGAGAGCGCCGCGGCCTCGGCCGATGCCGCCGAGCAGCAGGCCAGGGACGACGTCGGCGAAAGGCTCCTGAGGACGGCGTTCCCGAAGGTCGGCGAGTGGGCCGACAAGCAGGAGGCGGACAAGGTCGCCCGCGAGCAGGCGCGAGACCAGAAGGAGCGCGATGAGATCGCCGCGCTCCCCCAGGTCACCGTCCAGCTGTCGGTCAGTGGCGACTACGCCGCCGGCCGGTGGTCCGGCCAGCTGCACCTTGCCTGGAAGGCGATCGAGCCGCAGGAGCCGGACCCCGAGTACCCCTCCAGCGACCCCTACTCGACCCGGCCCGGCGTGTCCGTCGAGCTGTTCACCGGCGATGCACCCGGCCCCGTGTTCGGGGAGTTCTCGATGACCCACTGGGGCTTCCAGATCCCCGGCTACACCGGCGACGGGACCTACGACCTCACCGCGATCGCGCGCGAGCGCGAGCCGGCCGCGCTCACCTACGAGGAGTGGGGCCTGGACTTCGCGAACTGCGATGACTGCTCGGCGTACTTCTTCGTCGACGCCGGCCAGTCGACCGTGACGGTGACGGACGGTGGCAGCACGATCTCGGCGACGATCGCCATGAGTGGCGCGCGCGGTGCGCTCACCGCGACCGCGGAGATCACCCGGGCAGCCGCTGGTTGAGGAACCAGCGGTGGCCGAACGCAGCGCGGCTGTCCTGCACACAGACGTCCGGCGTCAGCTCACTCACCGGTCTCCTCGATCGGCTGCATGAACGACCAGAGGCCGCCCTCGTTGTCGCGGGCGCCGTACTCCCGGACGCCGTACGGCATGTCGGCCGGCTCGTAGGCGATCTCGGCGCCGGCCGCCTTCGTCCGCTCGAAGTGCGCCTCGACGTCATCGACGTCGATCGCCATGCAGTGCGAGGCGGTGCCCGACGTCGCTGGGCTGGCCAGGCGGTGCTGCGGCGACTCGTGGTGCAGCCAGATCACCCCGTCGCCCGCGAACACCTCGGCGTGGAACGTCTTGCCGTCGTGCTGGCTCACCTCGCCGGGTCCGAACCCGAACACCTCCACGAGGTATCGCTGCGCGGCCTCGACGTCCCGGTAGACGAGCAGGGTCAGCCGGCGCACGGCGACCGGCTCGTCGCCGAGACCGGCCAGCAGGTCGAGCAGCTCCGTGTCGGTGGGGTCGGCGCCCTCGAGCAGCCGAGCCTCGACGGCGCGGACCCGTTCGCGCTCGCGCGCCGTGCGGGCCAGCCGGGCGTCGAGCTCGGCGAGATGACGCCGCGCGATCTCGAGCAGGTCGGTCTCGTCGGGCGCGACCTCGGCGACGGGGGTGCCGAGGGAGCGCTGGAGCCGGATGCGGTACAGCCGGTCGAGGGTGCCCGCGTCGTACGACCGCCGGCCGCCGTCGGTGCGCGGAGGCTCGAGCAGCCCGAGGTCCTCGTAGTAGCGCAGCGTGCGCTGGGTCAGCCCGGTGCGGACCGCGACCTCGCCGATGGTGAGCTGAGTGGCCATGGCTCGACGCTAGAACCTGACGTGACGTGAGGAGCAAGGACTAATCCGTCACCAGCCCGGTGGCTTGCGGTCGTGCCACGGCGCGGCCGCTTCGACCTGAGCGCACAGGCCGAGCAGGAGCTCCTCCTCGGCCGGCCTCGCGGCCAGCATGACGCCGACCGGGAGACCGTCGTCGGTCCAGGCGAGCGGCAGCGATGCGGCCGGCATGCCGGTGACGTTCCAGGCGCTCGTCCACGGCGTGAACCGCTTCTGCGCCTCGAAGTCGGCGGCCGGGTCGTCGTCGTTGCGGATCGCGCCGACCGGGAGCGGCGGCGTCGCGAGGGTCGGCGTCAGCACGGCGTCGTACGGCGCCAGCGTGGTCAGGGCGCCGGCCGCGAAGCGGCGCATCTCACCGATGGCGAGGCCGAAGTCCGGACCGCTGACGGCGCGGCCGCGCTCGGTGAGCCAGCGGGTCAGCGGGCGGAGCAGGTGCTCCTGCTCGGACGGGACCAGCGACATGGCGGTGAGCACCGACCAGCACGTCTCGAAGACCGGGACCGCCTCGTCCGGGAGCGGCACAGCGACGTCCACGATCTCGTGGCCGAGCGACTCCAGCAGCCGCGAAGCATCCACAACGGCGTCGAGACAGACCTTGTCCACAGCGACGTCGGCGATCACTGGCGCGGTGAACCGGGCGATCCGAAGATGGCCGGGATCGCGGTCACACGCCGCGAGGAACGTCCCGACCGGAGGTGGTGCCCAGGACGGATCCCCCGCCCGACGACCGGCGAGCTCATCGAGCATCGCCGCCGCGTCGCGCACGGTCCGGGCGATCGTCCCGGCCGTCGCCAAACCCACCGGGTCGCCATACATCGGGTGACCACTGATTCGCCCACGGGTCGGCTTGAGGCCGAACAGTCCGCAGCACGAGGCCGGGATCCGGATGGAGCCGCCGCCGTCCGAGCCCTGCGCCACGGGGACCAGCCCGGCCGCCACCGCCGCGGCCGCGCCCCCGGAGGAACCGCCGGCCATCCGGGACCGGTCCCAGGGCGTGACCGAGGGTGGCCTGCCCTCGGGCTCGGTGTAGCAGGGCGAGCCGAACTCCGGCGTCGCGGTCTTGCCGAGGCTGACCATCCCCGCGGCCTCGAGTGCCAGGGTCACGCCGTCGGAGACGTCCGGCACGAAGTCGGCGTAGACCGGCGAGCCGAAGGTCGTGCGGATGCCCTGGGTCAGGTTCAGGTCCTTGATGGCCGTCGGTACGCCGTACAGCGGCGAGCTCGCGCCGCGCTCCAGGGTCTCGAGCTGACTCGCACGGGCCCGTGCCAGGTCGTCGGTGAGCGTGACGAACGCGCCCACCGTCGTCGACGGGTCGTCGTCGACGCGATGGGCGCGTTCGAGGTAGTGCTCGACGAGCTCGACCGGCGACACCTCGCGCCGCCGGACCAGCTCGCCCTGCTCGAGGGCGGTCAGGTCGTGCAGCTCGGCCACCCGTCGAACCTAGTCGGCACCGCCGGGGTGCAGCCGTCAGGCGGCCACGGTCTCGGTCTGGAAGTCGACGAGCCGGGTCACGGCGGCGTGCAGATTGCCGAGCACCTCGGGGTCGGAGAGCACGTCCACGTCGATCGAGGACTGCGAGACCGTCACGTCCTCGACGACGACCGCACCGGCGATACCGGCCGAACGCAGGGTGTCGGCGTGCGACCACTTCCCGCCGTACGGCGTCGGGGTGGTGCCGACCACGCCGAAGGGCTTGGCGGTCAGCGCGCCCTGGCCGTAGGGCCGCGACAGCCAGTCGATGGCGTTGTTGAGGACGGCCGGCATGGTGCCGTTGTACTCAGGGGTCACGGCGAGGACCCGGTCCGCGAGACCGACGCGCTCGCGCAGGGCCGCGACGACGGCCGGGACGTCGGTCCCGTCGATGTCCTCGTTGTAGAACGGCAGCCGGTCGAGGCCGTCGACGAGGTCGAGGGTGACGCCGTCGGGCGCCTGGTCGCGCAGCAGCTCGGCCAGCTTCCGGTTCACGGAGTCGGCGCGAAGGCTTCCGACGAGGACGGCGACGCGAGTGTGGGACATGGGAGCTCCTGGTGGAGTCGGAGATGATCGGTCGAGGGCAAAACGGACTGCAGTCCGGTTATATTCCGTCCGGGCCCCCGCGCGCGTGGTCTGGACCACGGCCGCCGCGCTCCTACAGTTGCCCCACCGATGAGTGAGCGCCCCCTGCTGCCGCTGCTCGGGGACATCGTCCCCGAGCGGCGTGACGCTGCCCGCAACCGCGAGGCGCTGCTCGTCGCGGCCGAGGCGCTCGTCGACCACTGCGGCATCGGCGGCGTGACCATGGACGCGGTCGCGGCGCGGGCCGGGGTGGGCAAGGGCACGGTGTTCCGCCGGTTCGGCTCCCGGGAGGGGCTGATGGCCGCCCTGCTCAACTTCTCCGAGACCGAGTGGCAGGCCGCGGTGATCTCCGGGCCGCCCCCGCTCGGTCCGGGGGCGCCGCCCATGGATCGATTGCTGGCGTTCGGGCGTTCCCGCCTCGAGCTCAACCTGCGGCTGGCCGACCTGATCCGGGCGGCCGGACGAGCCGGCACCCGCAACTACGCGGCGTACTCGTTCGTGGCGATGCACACCCGCCTGCTGATGGGCGAGCTCGACGTGCCCGGCGACATCGCGCTCCTGGCGACCGCGCTGCTGGCGCCGCTGGAGGTCCCGATCCTCGACCAGCAGGTGCGGATCGAGGGGATCCAGGTCGACCGGATCATGGAGGCCTGGACCGACCTGGTGCACCGGATCACCCAGCGCTGACCTACTTCAGAGTCCCTGCCTGCGCAGCCCGAAGGTGAGCCCGTCCACGAGCGCTCCCCAGGACGCCTCGATGACGTTGTGACCGAGGCCGACGGTGACCCAGGACGACTCGCCGTCGGAGGTCTCGATCAGCACCCGGGTGATCGCGTCGGTGCCGTGGCCCTGGTCGAGGATGCGGACCTTGTAGTCGATCAGCTCGAACTTCACCACCTCCGGGAACGCCTGGCCGATCGCCTTGCGCAGTGCCTGGTCGAGGGCGTTGACCGGACCGTTGCCCTCACCGGTGACGACGTGCCGCTCGCCCTGCGCCTGCAGCTTCACGGTGGCCTCCGAGACCGCCTCCTCACCGACCTCGCGGTGGTCCAGCGTCTCGGTGATCACCCGCCACGACTCGACCTCGAAGTACGACGGCCGGTGGCCGGAGACCATCTCCTCCAGCAGCAGCTCGAACGACGCGTCCGCGGCCTCGAACGTGTAGCCGGTCGCCTCGAGCTCCTTGACCCGGTCGGTCACGCGGACCAGCAGCTCCTGGTCGTCGCCCAGGTCGAAGCCGAGCTCGCGACCCTTGAGCTCGATCGAGGCGCGTCCGGCCATGTCGGAGACCAGCAGGCGCATGTCGTTGCCGACCCGCTCCGGCTGGGTGTGCTGGTAGAGGTCCGGGTCGACCTTGATCGCGCTGGCGTGCAGGCCGGCCTTGTGGGCGAACGCCGACGCGCCGACGTAGGGCTGACGGGA
>JAWWPK010000140.1:0-23396 GCA_033854925.1 Nocardioidaceae bacterium
CGTTGTGCGCCAGCACGGAGCGGGGGCCCAGCAGCCCGGAGCGCTCGTACGACGTCGTGTAGTCGCAGCCGAACAGCTGCCGGACGCCCTCGATCTCCTCGACGTTCTCGTTGAGGTGGGAGGTGAACCAGAGCTCCGGCCCGTCGGCGAGCAGCGCGCCGGCCGACTCCATGAGGGCGTCCGAGCAGGACAGCGAGAAGCGGGGCGTGACGGCGTAGCGGGTCCGGCCCTGGCCGTGCCAGCGCTTCGCGAGCTCGAGCCCCTCGTCGTAGGCGCGTTCGGGGGTGGTGAACAGGTCCTCCCGGAGGATCCGGTCGGACAGCACCAGCCCGGAGGTCACCCTCAGCCCGACCCGGGTCGCCTCGGTGAACAGGGCGTCGACCGCCGAGGCGAAGTGCGAGCCGAAGACCAGCGCGGTCGTGGTGCCGGCGCGCACCAGCCCGGAGACGAAGTCGGTGGCCACCGAGGCGGCGTACGACGTGTCGGCGAGCCGCGCCTCCTCGGGCAGCGCGCACTTCTCCAGCCAGTCCAGCAGCGGCATGCCGAGGCCGCCGATCGCGCGGACCTGCGGGAAGTGCACGTGCGTGTCGACGAAGCCGGGCAGCACCAGCCCCTCGCGCAGGTCGACGTAGTCGGGGCCGTGCACGCTGGAGGTGAACGGCTCGCGCGCCACGATCGCGCCGTCCTGGACGACGATGGCGAGGTCGGACTCCGCGCGCAGGTGACCGCCGGTGAAGGGGCTGCGCGGAGTGTCGAGGAAGGTGCCGCGGAAGACCGTCACGTCAGCCGGGCGCCCTCACGCTCGAAGGCACTCAGCAGCGCGGCCGCGACCGACACCGCGATCGCCGCCGGGTCCTTGCTGGTCGTCACGCCCGGGAGCCCGATCGGTGTCTCCACGCGGTCCACGACCTCAGAGGGGAACGACGCGAGCAGCTGGGAGCGGAACCGCGCCCACTTCGCAGACGACCCGATCAGCCCGATCGCGCCGAGGTGGTCGCAGCGCAGCGCGGCGTCGATGATCGCGAGGTCCTCGGCGTGGTCGTGGGTCAGCACCAGCACCCGGGTGCCGGGCGGCAGCTCCCCGAGCACCAGCTCCGGGATCACCGGCACGAGGTGGGTGTGCACCGCGGCCACCGAGTCCGCGAGCGGCGCCAGCTCGGCCTCCGACAGGTGGGTCTCGCGCGAGTCGACCAGGTGCAGGTCGAGGTCGTGGCGGGCCAGGATCCGCGCCAGCTCGAGGCCGACGTGGCCGACGCCGAAGATGGCCACGGACGGTACGACGGGCAGCGGCTCGAGGAGCACGCTCACCTCGCCGCCGCAGCACTGCACGCCATGCTGGAACGGGGTCTTGTCCGACAGGTTCGCGGTGAACGACTCGGGCGCAGACCCGCCCGCCTCGATCAGTGACCGCGCGCGGCGTACCGCCTCCTCCTCGAGGTTCCCGCCCCCGATCGACGCCCACGTCGACGTGGCCGAGACGACCATCTTGGCGCCGGCCTCGCGCGGCGCGTGCCCGCGCACGTCGGTCACGGTCACCAGCACGCCGGGCTCGCGAGCCGCCCGCAGCGCGGCCACCGCCGCGAACCACGTGGTCACAGCGCACCCCGGGCCGCGTCCAGCGCCCAGTAGACCGCCTCTGGTGTGGCCGGCGAGGCCAGCTCGAGCGGCCGACCCGGGGGGCCGAACGCCGCACACGCGTCGCGCAGCGCCTCCCGCACGCTGAACGCCAGCATCAGCGGAGGCTCGCCGACGGCCTTGGAGCCGTAGACGGCTCCGTCCTCGTGGGCCCGCTCCAGCAGCGCGACGTTGAACTCGCTCGGCATCTCGGAGAACGACGGCAGCTTGTACGTCGACGCGGCCTGCGTCGTGAGCCGGCCCCGACCCGGGCCGGACGTCTCGTCCCAGCGCAGGTCCTCGAGGGTCAGCCAGCCGGCGCCCTGCACGAAGCCCCCCTCGATCTGCCCGAGGTCGACCAGCGGGGACAGGCTGTCACCGACGTCGTGCACGATGTCGACCCGGCGGGTCGTGTTCGCGCCGGTGAACCCGTCGACCTCCACCTCGGCCACCGCCGCGCCGTACGCGAAGTACTTGAACGGTGAGCCCGTCATGGTGCCGAGGTCCCAGCTGAGTCCCTCGGTCTTGTAGAAGCCGGCCGCCCACAGCTGGATGCGCTGGTGGTAGGCCTTCTGGACCAGCTCGTCCCACGAGAGGTCGGGGTGCTCGGCGCGCACCGGCACCAGCCGCGTCAGGATCTGCTCGCAGGCGTTCTTGATCGCGCCGCCGTTGAGGTCGGCCCCCGCCGAAGCCGCCGTCGCCGAGGTGTTGGGCACCTTGTCGGTCCGCGTCGGCGCCAGCCGCACCTTCTCCAGCGGCAGCCCGAGCGCGGTCGCGGCGACCTGGAGCATCTTGGTGTGCAGTCCCTGGCCCATCTCGGTGCCGCCATGGTTGATCAGCACCGAGCCGTCCTTGTAGACGTGCACCAGCGCGCCGCCCTGGTTGAACGTCGTGAAGTTGAACGAGATGCCGAACTTCACCGGCGTGATCGCCAGCCCCCGCTTGGTGTGCGGGTGCGCCTCGTTGAACGCCGTGACCTCAGTCCGGCGGGCGTCGAGCCCGGCCGACGCGGACACCTGCTCCCAGGCCGACACCAGCCGCTCGGGGTGCCGCACCGGCTGGCCGTAGGGCGTGGCCTGCCCCTCGACGTAGAAGTTGCGCCGTCGCACCTCGGCCGGGTCGATCCCCAGCACCGGCGCACACCGGCCGATGATGTCCTCGATGACGAGCATCCCCTGCGGGCCGCCGAAGCCGCGGAACGCGGTCTGCGAGGTCTTGTTGGTCTTCGCGATCTGGCCGTGCACGAGCACGTCGGGGATCCAGTAGGCGTTGTCGATGTGGCACAGCGCGCGCGACAGCACCGGCTCGGACAGGTCCAGGCTCCAGCCACCGTCGGCGGTCAGGGTCGCCTCCAGCCCGGTGAACCGCCCCTCGTCGTCGAAGCCGACCTTCCACGTGGCGTGGTAGCCGTGCCGCTTGCCGGTCATCGTCATGTCCTGCTGGCGGGTCAGCCGCAGCCGGACCGGACGCCCCGTCAAGGTGGCGCCGAGGGCGGCGACCGCCGCGAGCCCGTGCGGCTGCATCTCCTTGCCGCCGAACCCGCCGCCCATCCGCAGGCACTGCACGGTCACGGCATGACTCGGCACGCCGAGCACGTGCGCGACGATCTCCTGGGTCTCGGTCGGGTGCTGGGTGCTGGACTGGACGAAGACCTGGCCGCCCTCGTCGATCATCGCCAGCGAGCAGTGCGTCTCGAGGTAGAAGTGCTCCTGCCCGGCCATCGCCGTGACGCCCTCGAAGACGTGTGCCGCGCGGGCCAGCCCGGCGGCCACGTCGCCGCGCGCCATCGTCGGGTGAGCGCCCTGGAAGCTCTCGGCCGCGATCGCCTCCTCGATGGTCAGCAGGGCGGGCAGCTCGTCGTAGTCCACCACGATCGCCGCCGCCCCGCGCCGCGCCGCCTCGAGGCTCTCGCCGAGCACCCAGCAGACGGAGTGGCCAAAGTACTTGACCTCGTCGGGGAACAGCGGCTCGTCGTGCTTGATGCCGGCGTCGTTGATCCCGGGCACGTCCGCTGCGGTGAGGACCCGCACCACCCCCGGCACGTCGTACGCCGCCGCGACCTCCAGCTTCGTGATCCGCGCATGGGCGTGCGGCGCCTGCACGGGGTGGGCGTGCAGGCAGTCCATGGTCCGGCCCACGAGGTCGTCGGTGTAGAGCGCGTGGCCCGTGACGTGCAGCGCCGCACTCTCGTGCGGCATCGTCTCGCCGACCACGGGGTTGGCCGGACGCTGGCTGAGCGGCGTCGTCGTGAGCGTCATGCGGTCGCCTCGACGAACAGCTTGCGCAACGACTGGCCCAGCATCGCCGTCCGGAACTCGGCGCTCGCCCGCTGGTCGGAGATCGGCGTCCCCGCCCGGCCGAGCACCTCGGCAGCCGCGTCGACGGTCTCCTGGGTCCAGGGCCGGCCCTCGAGCGCGGCCTCGGCGTCGAGCGCCCGGATCGGTGTGGCAGCCACGCCGCCGAGCCCGATCCGCGCCTTCGCGACGACTGGCCCATCAGCACTGTCGCGCACGTCGAGCGCGAACCCGACGGCCACCGAGGAGATGTCGTCGAAGGCCCGCTTCGCGATCTTGTGGAACGCCGTCAGCTCGGCGGCCGGCAGCGGCACCACCACCTCGGTGATCAGCTCGCCCGGGCGGCGTACGGACTCGCGGTAGCCGGTGAAGTAGTCCGCCAGTGGGACCGTGCGCTGCCCTTCGGTCGAGGCGAGCACCACCGACGCGTCGAGGGCGAGAAGCACCGGCGGGGCGTCGCCGATCGGCGAGCCGGTGCCGAGGTTGCCGCCGAGGGTGGCGGCGTTGCGGATCAGGGGCGACGCGAACTGCGGCATCAGCGCCAGCAGGAGGGGCAGCCGGCCGTCGAGCCGCCGCTCGACCTCGGTGAGCGTCAGCCCCGCGCCGATCCTCGCCTCGGTCTCCGACACCGAGAACCCGCGCAGCTCCGGGAGCCGGTCCACGGCGACCACCAGCCCGGCCCGCGCAGCCTTGAGGTTGACGTCGACGCCCCAGTCGGTGCTGCCTGCGACGACGGTCGCGTCCTCGTGGTCGTGCAGGAGCTGCAGCGCCTCGGCCAGGTCGGCGGGGCGGAGGAACGCCGCCTCGCCGTCGTGCAGCTGGGTGGCCATCGGCGCCGGTGCGGTCGTCGTACGGCGCGCGGCGAGCTCGTCGTCGGAGGCCGGGAAGGCGAGCGCGAACGCGGCGTCCCTGATCGGCCGGTAGCCGGTGCAGCGGCACAGGTTTCCGCTGACCGCGTGCAGGTCGAAGCCGTTCTCGCCGTGGTAGGTGTCGCGCGGCCCCGCACCGTTGGTGGCAGCGCGGCCGGAGCGGTAGAACTCCGCCGCCATGCTGCAGACGAACCCGGGCGTGCAGTAGCCGCACTGCGAGCCCCCGCGCACCGCCATCTCGTGCTGGACGGGATGCAGGTCGTCGGGCGATCCGAGGCCCTCGGAGGTGACGACCTCCTGGCCGTCGAGCGCCGCGGCCGGCACCAGGCAGGAGTTGATCGCGGTCCACTCGGTCGCGTCGGAGCCATCGGGCGCGGGGCGGGCGACCATGACCGAGCACGCGCCGCACTCGCCCTCGGCGCAGCCCTCCTTGGCCCCGGTCAGCCCGCAGCCACGCAGGAAGTCGAGGACGTTGGTGTGCAGCGGCACGCCCGCGAGGTCACGCGGTGCGCCGTTGACCACGATGCCGGCCATCCGCACCTCCCGTCATGGTGACGATTGGCATGGTTGGGAGATCCCGGTGGGGACCGGCCCGCTGGTTGTCCATGCGAACAACGGACCGTCCCAGCACTCTACGTGACTGCCGACACCCGCGCATGACCCGCGGAGGCTGGGCCTCACGTCGAGCTCGATGTGCTCCAGAGGTTGATACCGAGGTCCACGGCCAGCGGCTCGATCTCGGCGAGCGCGTCCGGCGACAGCGGCGGAGCGGCCACTGCAGCAAGGTTCTCCTCCAGCTGATCCACGCTGGATGCCCCGATCAGCACCGAGGTGACCCGGTCGTCGCGCAGTGCCCACGCGAGCGCGAGCTGCGCCAGGCTCTGGCCCCGCGCGTCGGCGATCACGTTCAGCGCGCGGATCCGGACCAGGGTGTCGTCGTTGAGGAAGTCGGGGCGCAACGATCCCTGCTTGGCCGCCCGCGAGTCTTTCGGGACGCCGTTCAGATAGCGATCGGTCAGCAGGCCCTGGCCCAGCGGCGAGAACGCGATGCAGCCCACGCCGAGGTCAGCAACGGTGTCGAGGAGGTCCTCCTCGATCCAGCGGTTGAACATGGAGTACGACGGCTGATGGATGAGCAGCGGCGTCCCGAGGTCGGCCAGCAGTCGGGCCATCGTCCGGGTCCGCTCCGCCGAGTAGCTCGAGATCCCGGCGTACAGGGCCCGCCCCGAGACCACGGCCTGGTGCAGCGCTCCAGCCGTCTCCTCGAGCGGGGTGTCGGGGTCGACACGGTGCGAGTAGAAGATGTCGACGTAGTCCAGGCCCATCCGACGCAACGACTGGTCGAGGCTGGCGAGGAGGTACTTGCGCGAACCGCCGTCGCCGTACGGGCCGGGCCACATGTCGTACCCCGCCTTGGTGGAGATCACCAGCTCGTCGCGGTAGGGAGCCAGGTCTTCGCGGAGGAGCTGCCCGAAGTTGACCTCAGCGCTGCCGTACGGCGGCCCATAGTTGTTCGCGAGGTCGAAGTGAGTGACGCCCAGGTCGAAGGCCCGCCGGACGATGGCCCGCTGGGTGTCGACGGGCACGTCGTCGCCGAAGTTCTGCCACAGGCCCAGCGAGACCGCCGGTAGCCGGACGCCGCTGCGACCGACCCGGCGGTACGGGAGCCTGTCGTAGCGGTTCTCGTCAGCCTGTTTTATCACGACGACTCCACCGCGGCGGGCTGGACGAGCTGGCGGAACGTCGACCCGTGGAAGATCAGCGGCCGCAACGCCGGGTCGGCGCCGAGGGCCAGCACTCGGAGGAGCACGACGGCGTGGTCGCCGGCCGGGTGCTCGGCGTAGATGTCGCATTCGAACCACACCGGAGCGCCCGCGATGAACCGCGCTTCGCTCCCGGCCGTTCGGAGTGGAACGTCGGCGAATCGGTCGTGGCGGTTCTTGGAGCCGATCTGCAGCCCGAGCGGGCCCTGGTCCTCGGCGAGCACCGAGATCCCGATCGTCGGAGACCTGCGGAGCAGGGGCCAGGTCGCCGATGCGTTCTGGATGGCGCACAAGACCAGCGGTGGTTCGATGGAGACGCCGACGGTGAACGTGGCTGCCACGAGACCACGCGGCTGACCGTCGACCTCGGCGATCAGGGCCACCACACCCGATGGGAAGTACGAGAACGTGCGCCGCAGGTTGCTGGGGTCGGCGTCGTAGCGCGGCAGGGAGGCCTGGGTCATGGTGTCGCCAGCTCTGCTGGACGCTTGCTCCCCGCACGGCGCTTCCGGGCGGCGGGGTGGTCCGAGGGCAGCCGGTCGGTGCCTTCGGGGAACAGTCGTTTTCGCAGGGTTGTGGGCTCGGGGGTGTCGTCCAGCAGCCCCACCCGGACCAGCTCGGGCACCACCTCATCGGCGAATTCCTCGTAGGAGCCGGGGGTGACGAACGGGGTGTACAGGAACCCGTCGAGATCGGTCTCGTCAACGAGCTCGGCAATCCGCTCAGCGGCCTCGGCCGGGGTTCCGACCACGATCATCTCCCGCATGCCGTGCCGGATGAAGTCGGCGGTGGCGTCGCGCGCCTTCTCGTTCTTGTACCGCGAGACCTGGGTCTGGGACCCATCGGTCTTCAGCGTCGAGAACGACGCCTCGGGATCCAGCTCGTCGAGGTCGATTCCGGTCATCGCGCCGAAGTAGGCACGTGCCGCGGCCGGGTTGACCCAGTCGAGGTAGTCGTCGAGGCGGCGCTCTGCCTCCGCGCGGGTCGCTCCGGTGATGACCGAGAGACCCGCGACGGTCCTGATCGCCTCCGCAGACCGGCCCACAGCCACTGCTTTGGCCCGGATGTTGTCCACCTGCTCTCGGATCATGGCCCCGTTGCGTCCGTGCAAGAACACGACCTCCGCGTTCGCCGCCCCGAAAGCCAGGCCCGTCTCCGACGCACCGGCCTGGAACAGCACCGGGACTCGTTGGGGCGAGGGTTCACTGACGAAGTAGCCGTCCGAGCCGAAGTACGGCCCCCGGTGGTGCACCTCGTGGACCTTGTCTGGGTCTGCGTACAGCCGCCGCAGCTTGTCCACGACCACGGCGTCCTCCTCCCACGAGTCCTCGAAGAGCTTGTAGGTCAGGTCGAGGAAGTCCGAGGCCATCGCGTATCGCTCGTCGTGCGGCACCTGCTCACGGCCGAACAGCTCCGAGACGACTGCCATGCTCGTGGTGACGACGTTCCAGCCCAGGCGTCCACCAACGAGGTGGTCAAGGGTCGCGAGCCGCCGCGCGTTGGCGTACGGCTCCTCGAAGGTCGTCGATGCGGTGACCACGAACGACAGGGTCGTCGTCGCGGCGGCCATGGCCGAGACGAGCATCATCGGGTCGTTGTTCGGGATCTCGACCGCCTGTTCGAGGACAACCGGCCTGGTCAGCCCGTTCATGTGCGGGTACCCGTATGAGTCCGCGAGGAAGATGAAGTCGAATCTGCCGCGCTCGAGCAGCTTCGCGAGCTGGATCCAGTAGTCCAGCTGCTTGTAGCGGTGCGTGGTCTGCTCAGGATGCGCCCACATCCCCTGGCTGGTCAGGTTGACCTGGTTGATCTCGAACGCGCCGAGCGTGATCGTCTTCATGAGTCCCTTTCAGTGCCTGAGGATGAGAGCCATGCCTCCACGGAGGAGACGAGACGCGTCCGGGTCTCCTCGCTGAGCCCCTGCACGAGCGCGCCGTTGAGAGCCACGTCGCCGAGCGTCGGATCGGACCAGCCCCACGCCTCCCGGGCCAGCGCGTACTGTTCGGAGACGCCGGGACCGAACCAGAGTTGGTCGTCGGCGTTGAGGGTCACTGGGACGCCCGCCGCATGCATGGACGGCGCCGGGTGCGATGCCGCGTCGCGTGCAACCCCGAGCCTGATGTTCGACACGGGACAGACATCGCACACGATGCGCTCGCTGGCCAGCCGCTCCAGAACGGTGCGGCTCTGCACGGCGTTCACGCCATGGGAGATCCGGGTGGCGCCGAGCTCGTCGAGCGCCTCGAGCACACTGGCGGGGCCTCCCGTCTGGCCGGCATGGGCGACCACCTGGAGTCCCGCGGCCAGTGCGCGGTCCGCGCCGGGACGGAACCGACCCAGACCGGCCGGCTCGACGAACCCGGCGGTTCCGAACGCCGTGACCCCCGCATCGGCCAGGGACACCGCCGCGTCGGCCAGCTCGTCGGCGATCGGCAGATCCTGGTCGGTGTTGACCGTCAGGTTGGCGCCCACCTGGAGCCCGGCCTCGGCGCCGGCAGCCTGCAATGCCTGGACGATCACCACGGCGACCTCGCGAATACTGCCCAACCGGGGCGCATAGAGCTGGGGCTCGATCGCGGGCTCGAGGAAGACCACCCCACGCGTCGCCTCCGCCAGGACGAGTCCGCGACACAGCCCCGCCAGGTCGTCCAGCGTTTCGACCAGCCTGGGGACCTCGCCGTAGGCAGCAAAGAAGTCGTCCACGGACGCGAACTGCCTGGGTGCGTCGAAGGCTCGGCCACGCCGGGCCGCCAACGACCGCACGGCGTTCAGTGGGTAGGAGCCGTCGAGGTGCACGTGCACGTGGACCTTCGGGAGCGTGTCGAGTCCGCGCATGCTCAGCTCCACCGCCCCGACCAACGTCGTTCCGCAGCAGCAGCCAGGGCGTAGGCCAGGACGGACATCAGCACCGACACCAGCACGGCCGCCCACGCACCGCCGGTGTCGAGCACCACGCGCTTCTCGCTGAAGACCCGACCGAGACCTCCGCGTCCCATCAACCACTCCGCCGAGATGGCGATCAGGATGCAGTTCGCCGTCGACAACCGGAGCGCGACCATGAGCGACGGGAGCGCCGCGGGCAACGCGAGACTGACCAGCCGGCGCACCCGTCCAGCCCCGTAAACGCTGAAAAGGTCGTCACTCCCAGCCGGCCGAGCGGTGAGCCCGGACAGCATGATCACGTACACGGGGAAGAAGGCCATCAAGACGCAGCTGGCCAGGACCGTCGTCATCCCGTACCCCAGGATCGAGCCGATGATGGGGATGAAGACCACGATGGGGACCGTGGGGATCAGCAGGGCCAAGGGCGACAGGAACGCGCGCAGAAAAGGCAGCAGCGTGACAACCATCGCCAGGAGCACGCCGAGCAAGGCACCTGACACCAGACCGCCGCCCGCAGACACGAGGGTCAGTCCGGCGGCGCGCAGGTAGAGGCCCGGTTCATCCGTCAACGCCGTGAGCACCTGGCCGGGCGAGGGCGCCACGATGGTCGGCACGTCACCTGCGGCGATCCACCACTGCCAGAGCAGGAGGAGCGTGGCGGGGGCGATCAGGGAGAGGACCAGGCCGCGCGTCCGGCCCCAGGACTCGACCGGGACCGACGTCTCGGCGGGGCGGCCGAACCGAGCGGTGGCCGATCGTTCCACGAAGGTGCCCGCGACGTACCCGACGACCGAGATGCCGACGGCCAGAAGTGCGGCCGCCCACAGAAGGGCGTACTGCACGTTGCGCATCGCCGAGATCATCAGCACGCCGAGGCCGAGATCGGCCCCGAACCACTCGCCAAGGATCGCACCCAGGATCGCGGCCGGTACCGCGAGCCGGAGTGCGTCGGCCAAGAAGGGCAGCGCCGCTGGCACCTGCAGCCGCAGGAAGCGCTGAAGCCGGCCGGCGCCGTAGGCCTGGAACACGTCGCTGCTCGTGCGCGAGGCACAGTGGAACCCGGCGCTCGCGGTCACCACGGTGCTGAAGACGACCGCGAGTGCCGCGAAGATCTCCGGGATGCGCGGCCGGACCGAGAGGCTCATCAAGACCGGTCCGAGCGCCACGACAGGGATGGCGTTGACCAGGACCGCGCCTCGCAGGACCGGTCCGACCGCCGTCGGGATCCACGCCGTCACCCCCGCCAGAGCGATGCCGATCGCCAGCCCGACCAGCCCACCATTGAGCGCTCTCAGGCCCGTCGCGCTGGCCGCTCTCTGCAGAACGTCCGAGCGCTCCCGTAGCTCGGCAAAGGTTGCCCCGATCGTGGGGATCGACCCGCCCAGCCCGTTGCTGCGGCCGACGAGCTCCCACATGAGGAGTAGCGAGAGCGCGCCGGCCAACGGCAGCACGGGGAGGGACATGCGCGGGCGGCCACGCGACCTGGACGCAGCTTTCGACGTCGACGGTGCCGACCTGTCCGCCAGGCCGCGCTGAACCACGGTCATCGTTCGGTGTGCTCGCTGAGGTCGGCATCGAGGAGCAGAGTCAGCTCGGCGACCAGCTCCTGGAACCGATGGTCCGCCAGAGTGTCCTTGTCACGATGAGCGCCGAACGGCACCTCGACAATGCGCTTCACTCGCCCTGGGCGGCCCGTCATCACCACGACCCGGCGGGCAAGGAACACCGCCTCCTCGACCGAGTGAGTAACGAGCAGGGTCGTGGTCGTCTCGTTGTCCAGGATCCTTGCCAGCTCGACGTTGAGGCGGTGCCGGGTCACCGCGTCCAGCGCCCCGAATGGCTCGTCCAGCAAGAGCACCCGGGGTGACAGCACGAGCGCGCGTGCGATCGAGACCCGCTGACGCATCCCTCCGGAGAGTTGGCGCGGGTGGTGGCGGGCGAAGTCAGCGAGCCCGACCAGGGCGATCAGCTCCTGCACCCGATCGTGGTCCACGCGTCGACCCGCGAGCTTGAACGGCAGCTCGACGTTGCGCCGCACCGAGAGCCACGGCAGGAGGGCGTTGTCCTGGAAGGCCACCCCCAGCTCGCGCGCGGCCACCATCTCTTCGGGCATCGCGCCGGCTACGAGCAGCTCGCCGGAGTCCACCTGTTCCAGCCCGGCAGCGAGTCGCAGCGCCGTCGACTTCCCGCAACCAGACGGTCCGAGGATGGCGACGAACTCGCCCTGAGCGACATCGAGTGAGAAGTCGGACAGAGCCGTGACGGTGGCCTGTCGCGTGGCAAAGGACTTGGTGACTCCCTCGAAGCGGAGACCTTCCGTGGTGGCCGTGGTCACGACTGGCCCGAGGAGGTCGTCTCCTCCAGCAGTGCGGTGTCGTAGACCTCCTGCGGGTCGGGCAGGTCGGTGCGCCCGGACGCACGAAGCGCGTCGTACATCGGCCCAGCGATCGCGTCGACGTCGAGAGCGAGCAGGCCGTGCTCCTGGGAGAAGGCGCTCTGCATCAGCGGCAGCTGGGCCTCGAGCGTTCCCAGCTCGGTCGCCTCGTCGAGACCGAGGCTCGCACCGTACGACGAGAGGGTGAGGCTCACCGCGGCCTTCGGATCGTCGGCCACCTTCTGCCACCCCTTCTGGGCGGCGGTCAAGAAGGCCCGCACGTCGTCGCGATGGCTGTCGAGGTACTTCCGGGTGGCGACGATCAGCCCCGCATAGGATTGGAAGCCAAGGTCGGCGAAGGTGACGACGTTCGACTCCTGGCCCTGCAGCTCGGAAGTGACGGGCTGGTTGGTGACGTAGCAGTAGTAGGCGTCGATCTTGCCAGCGAAGAGCGGTGCCGCGTCGAAGCCGACGCGCACCGGCGTCCAGTCCGGCTCGTCGCCGTTGACCTTGAACAACGAGTCAATGTCCGGCTGTCCCGCCTCGTCGGTGCCGATCTTGAGGCCGACCAGGTCATCGACGGACGTGACCTCCCGGTCCGGCGTCGTCATGATCCCGGCCGGCGATGTCTGGTAGAGCGCGCCGACAGCCACAAGGTCCGCGCCCGAGGCATTGGCGTCGTAGAGCCGTGCCATGTTCGAGACGATGCCCAGCTGTGCCCCTCCTCCGGCGATGACGCTGGCGGTCGACGCCACATCGCCGCCGTCCAGGAACTGGACATCGAGCCCCGCGTCGGCGAAGTAGCCCTCGTCCTCGGCGGAGAAGAAGCCCGAGAACTGGCTGTTCTTCACCCAGTCGAGCTGGAACTTGATCGACGTGGTGCCCTTGGGTGCGTCGCCGTCGCTGGACGCCGACGGCGCGCACCCGGCCAGGGCAGGCGCAGCCGCCAGAGCGGCCAACGTCGCGACGACCGCGACGACGCGAGACGGGCGGGTGAACGAGGAGGTCATGGCGTCTCCAACCAGCGGGCTGTGTGCACGAGCGCGGTCCGATCTGGTCCGGCGCGCCCGACCCTAGGAGCCGGGTCGCTGTGCGGACAAAGACCTGATCGGCGCGAGTTCATAAGAAAAGTGAATATGCTCCTCGATGTCTGTCCGTCAGGAGCGAGGGGGTCATGTGGAGCTGCGAGCGTTGCGCTACTTCGTCGCGGTCGCCGAGGCGCTGAGCTTCACGGACGCGGCCAAGACGCTGCACGTGTCCCAACCGGCGCTGAGCCAGAGCATCCGTCGTCTGGAGCGGCGGTTCGAGACGGACCTGTTCGTGCGCAACCGTCAGCACCCGGCGGCCGGGCTCCGGCTCACCGAGGCCGGTCAGTCCCTGCTGGTCGAGGCAACCGGCATTCTCGCGGCGGTGGCCCGGGCCGAGCACCGGGTCCGCCGTTTCGCGAACGGCGTGGACCCGTTCCCGGTGCAGATCGGCTTCGCCTCAAGCACCCCGCGCGAGCTCGTGACCGCGGCCATGAACGTGGGCGCCGTGCTCCCTCGTGTCGAGGGGCTACCGGTGCACGTCACCTGGGGCGACGAGCACACCTTCCTGCGCGACGGGAGGGTCGACCTGGCGTTTCTGCAGTACCCCGTGGACGCCCGTCCGGCTGACTACGTGGTGCGCACGCTGACCCGGGTGTCGCGGGTGCTGATCGTCCCGGTCGGTCACCGGCTCACCACGCTTGTCGAGGTGACCCTGGCCGACGTGGCCAGCGAGTCGCTCCTCGACCCCGGGTTCGCCGACGTGCCGGAGATGCACCGGGACTTCTGGCTCGGTCAGCCGGCCCTGAAGGGCCGCGGCCCGCTCGTGGTCCCACTCGAGGTGCGGACCGTCGAGGAGATGTGCGCGTGCGTAGCAGCCGGCAAGGGTCTGGCGATCACGTCGGCCGTGATCGCCGCCTCGTACGCCCGGCCCGATCTGGCGTTCCTGCCAGTGGTCGACCTGGCGCCGGTGGACGTGGGCATCGCCCACTTGGCAGACGAACATCGGCCCGCGGTGCTGCAGGCATACCAAGCCATCGCTGCCGGCCTGGAGACGTCGCAGCCACAGGGCGCCTAGTCTCCTGAGTCAGAGGGTGAGCCCCACGTGCCGGTTCACGTCCTTGTAGAGCAGGTAGCGGAACGCACCCGGGCCGCCGGCGTAGCAGGCCTGCGGGCAGAAGGCGCGCAGCCACATGAAGTCTCCGGCCTCGACCTCGACCCAGTCCTCGTTGAGGAGGTAGACCGCCTTGCCCTCGAGCACGTAGAGGCCGTGCTCCATCACGTGCGTCTCCGGGAACGGGATGGTGCCGCCGGGCTTGAAGTTCACGATGTTGACGTGCATGTCGTGGCGCAGGTCCGCGATGTCCACGAACCGGGTGGTCGACCAGGCGCCGTCGGTGCCGGGCATGTCGAGGGGCGTGACGTCCTGCTCGCGGGTGACGAACGCGGGAGGTACGTCGAGCCCTTCCACTCGGTGGTAGGCCTTGCGGATCCAGTGGAACGTCGCGGTCGCGGCGCCCGTGTTGTGCAGCTTCCAGTGCGTCCCGGGCGGCAGGAACGCGTACGAACCCAGCTCGAGCGCGTGTTCCGCCCCGTCCACGGTCAGCGCGAGCCCTCCGTCCACCACGAACAGCACGGCCTCCGCCGCCGGGTCGCCCTCGGGGTGGTCGGAGCCGCCGCCCGGCGAGACCTCGACGACGTACTGGCTGAACGTCTCGGCGAACCCGGACAGCGGCCGGGCCAGCACCCAGAGCCGGGTGTCGGTCCACCCCGGCAGGTACGAGGACGTGATGTCGCTGAGCGTGCGGGCCGGGATCACGGCGTACGCCTCGGTGAACCTCGCCCGGTCGGTGGTGAGCGCGGTCTGCGGCGGCAGGCCGCCCTTCGGCACGTAGTACGTCATCGCTCGCCCCTCGTCAGCAGTCGTCCTCGCGGAGTGTCCCCGATGGGTACGCCGCGCAGCCAGGTCTCGCGGACCACGCCGGCCAGCCGGCGGCCGGCGTAGGCCGACACCGGGTTGCGGTGGTGCAGCCGGGCCACGTCGACGGTGAACTCCTCGTCCGGCGCGAACCGCACCAGGTCCGCGTCGGCGCCGACCTCGATCCGGCCCTTGTGGGTGAGCCCGACACGGTCCGCGGTGGCCGTGGCCAACCAGCGGACGACGTCGACCAGCGAGTGCCCACGGGAGCGGGCGCCGGTCCACACGGCGGGCAGCCCGAGCTGGACCGAGGAGATGCCACCCCAGGCGGCGCCGAAGTCGCCCCCGCCGCGCTCCTTGAGCTCCGCCGTGCACGGCGAGTGGTCGGACACGACGAGGTCGATGTCGCCGGCAGCCAACGCGGCCCAGAGCGCCTCCCGGTTGGCGGCCTCGCGGATCGGCGGGCAGCACTTGAGCTCGGTGGCGCCGTCGGCGATGTGCTCGGCGTCGAAGGTCAGGTAGTGCGGACAGGTCTCGACGCTCACGTCGACGCCGGCCGCGCGCGCCTCCCGCAGCATCGAGACGGCGTCGGCGTCGCTCAGGTGGACGACGTGGGCGCGGACGCCGGTCTCGCGAGCCTGCTCGATGACCAGCGCGATCGCGGCCTCCTCGGCGGCGCGCGGCCGGGAGGCGAGGAAGCCGGCGTAGTGGTCGCCGTCGAGTGCGCGTTCGTCGAGCAGGTGGCCGTCCTCGGCGTGCACGATCATCAGTCCGCCGATCCTGGCGGTCTCCTTCATCGCGAGCGCGAACGCCGCCGGCTCCAGGTGCCCGAACTCCTCGACGCCCGAGTCGAGCAGGAAGCACTTGAAGCCGAACACGCCGGCCTCGTGCAGCGGCTCGAGGTCCGGCACGTTGCCGGGCACCGCGCCGCCCCAGAAGCCGACATCGACCCGGACCTGCCCCTCGGCCGCCCGGCGCTTGGTCTCGAGCGCCGCGACCGTGGTGGTCGCCGGGATCGAGTTCAGCGGCATGTCGACGATCGTCGTGACCCCGCCCGCCGCGGCCGCCCGGGTCGCGGAGGCGAAACCCTCCCACTCGGTGCGCCCCGGCTCGTTGACGTGCACGTGGGTGTCGACCAGGCCGGGGAGCAGCACCTCGTCGTCCTCGAGGGTGACCGTCTGCGCCGCGGCCGGCGGGTCGTCGTACGACGTGACGGCGGCGATCCGCTCCCCCTCGATGGCGACGCTGGCCGCCACCTCGTCCTCACCGATCACCACCCGGCGGGCGCGGATGACGAGGTCAGCTGCCACGGTAGGTCGAGTAGCCGTAGGGGCTCAGCAGCACCGGCACGTGGTAGTGCTGGTCGGGGTCGGCGACGGTGAAGATGACGACCACCTCGGGGTAGAAGCCGTCGACGTAGGTGCCGGTGTCGAAGCGGAGCACGTAGGCGCCCCGCTCCAGCTGCTCCGGGCCGATCGCGCCGACCCGGCCGTCCGCGTCGGTGACGCCCGTCCCCAGCTCCTCGCCGTCGCGTGTCTCGAGCCGCACGTGGAGGCCCTCCGCCGGGCGGCCGGTGGCGGTGTCGAGGACGTGCGTGGAGAGCGTGCTCATAGTGCGGCCGCCAGTCGGAGGAGGGCGATCTGGCGCAGGTTGTCCACGGTCTCGGCCCTCTCGGTCGCGTCGTCGTTCTGCAGCCGCCGGTCGAGCTCGCGCAGGATCTCCTCGGCGTCGCGGCCGGCGGCGCGGATCAGGAAGACCCGGTCGAACCGCTCCTCATACGCCGCGTTGCCCGCCTTCAGCCGCGAGGCGGTGTCGCCGGCGTCCGGGTCGACGCCGGACTGCTCCTGCTGGGACTGTGCACTCATTCCGGGGGCACCGCTGCGCTCGCCGATCCGGGGATGGCCGGACAGCGCCTGGTCGAGCTCCTCGTCGGTGAGCTCGCGGGCGGCCCGGTCCGCCACCGCCAGCAGGGCCTCCTGGTCGTCGTACGGCTGGCCGGCCAGCACGTCGTCCGCCCAGCGCGGGACGGCGAGACAGCCCAGGAGCACGTCTCGAGTGGTCTCCACTAGCAGAACCCCGGAATGTTGAGCCAGGCGTCGCCCGCGTCGGGCGCGTCGTCGCGGGTCACCTGCGCCTCGATCAGCCCGTAGGGCCGGTCGGCGGCGATGAAGACCTCGCCGTCGTTCGTCAGCCCGTCGACCTTGAAGCCGCTGAAGTCGACCAGGAAGTGGTGCTTGTTGGGCGCCGAGAACCGCAGCTCGGCGATCCCCGGCTGGGCGTCGAGGACGGCCCCGCCCATCGCGTAGAGGGTCTCCTGCAGCGCGCGCGAGTAGGTGGTGGCGAAGGTGCTCAGCAGCTGGCTGGTCACGGCGTCGTACGACGCGTTCCAGTCGACGTCCGTGCCGGTGTGCCGCCACTTCGCGACCAGCGAGGTAGCGAGGATCCGGTCGTCGGTCTCGGGGAGCGTCGTGAACTCGTCCTTGAGGAACCCCTTGAACTCCGAGTCGGTCGAGTTGAGGAGGACCAGCTCCTGGATGCCGGACAGCACGTGCGTCGCGTCGCGGCCGACGGTGACCACGCAGGTGCGGACCGCGCCGCCGCGGCGTACGAAGGAGTGGTCGCCGATCCGGTCCCAGGCGTACTCCTCCACCCGCACCTGCGCCGCGCTGGCGGCCGGTGTCGCCTCGACCAGCCGGTTCCCGAGCGCCAGCGCGTAGTCCTCGATCGAGGAGATCCCGTGCAGCTTGGCGTAGGCGAACGCGGTGTTCTTCTGGGTGTCGGTCGGCAGCACCTGCGACTGGTCGCCGGTGGTGTGCGCCTCGGTGAACTCACCGCGCAGCGAGGTCGAGACGTTGAGGTCGCGGATCTCGTGCCGCGCGGTGTCGCGGACGATCCGGACGACGCGGTTCTCCGCCTTGCCGTACTGGTTGGCTCCCAGGACCGTGGCCATGCGCAGACCCTAGTGCGCGTTGCATCGACGGGCGTCGACCCTCCGTCGCGACGCATGACTGCACCGCATTGGACCCCCCATGAGCGACCAAATGCTGCACTGTCGGAGAACGAGTCGCCGGTCGGGCGATTTGCACCGCGTTGGGCCCGGCCAGGGGTCGCGAATGCGGTGCAGATCGAGAACCGGTCAGTTCCGAGGTCTGGCCAGGGCCCGCAGCTGCTGCGTGTCCAGCCCGCAGCCCTGCTGGACCTCGGTCTCGTCGACGGCGCCGCAGTCCAGGCCGCGGAGGAGGTACGCCGCGAGTGCCCGGGCCGTCGCCGGCTCGTCGGCGATGCCGCCCATCGTGTGGGCGGGGTAGGTGGCGAGCCGGGTGAGCGCCCGCGGCAGCCCTTCGCGGTAGAACGCGTACGTCGCGGCGTACCTCGTCGGCAGCTGGGCCGGGTGCAGGTCCCAGCCCTGGTAGAAGCCGCGCTCCAGCGAACGGCGCACCAGGCGGTGGTGGTTCTCCCACGCGGCGTGCACCTCCTCGGGCTCGCCGACGGGCAGCACGTTGGTCGAGCCGTCGGACAGCCGGACCCCGGTGCCGGCCGCCGCTGCCTGCATCACGAGCTTCGCGTGGTCGGCGACCGGGTGCTCCAGCGACTGCTGCTCGGCGGCGATCCCGCAGAACGCGGAGTAGTCGTAGGTGCCGTAGTGCAGGCCGGTGAGCCGCGCGCCGCCCGCATGCACCATCCGCGCCACCAGTGCGGTGCCGTCGGCGCCGAGGATCGACTGCGGGGTCTCCACCTGCACCTCGAACCTCAGGTCGAGCGTCTCGCACACGTGCACCATCGCCTCGACCTGGTCGACGCTGGTCACCTTCGGGAGCGTCACCACCCAGCCCTCGAGGCTCCCACCCTGCTCCTGGACGGTCGCGACGTAGGACGTGAGCGTGCGGATCGCCCGGTTCCGCGCCGGCGCCTCGAAGCACTTGATCCGGATGCCCCCGAACGGCGCCGCCACGCCCGCCTGCTGGCTCTCCGCCAGCGCGGTCGCGGCCCGCACCACGTCGGCGTCCTCGTCGGCGTCGCTCTTCCCGACGTACCCGTCCTCGAAGTCGACCCGCAGGTCCTCCACCGGCTCGGCGGCCAGCTTGGCCAGCACCCGGGTCACCAGGTCGTCGTCGGCCACGAGCGTCGCGAACGCCGCGGCGTGCTCGTCGAGCACCGCCAGCGCGGCACGGCCGTACGCCGGCACCAGGTCCGCGTCGTAGCGGTCGGCGGGCACGTAGACCGTGTGCACGGGCTGCCGCCCGGGCCGCTCACCCGGATATTCGGCCACCAGGGCCGCGTCTGCCGCCGCCAGCCGCTCGTCGAGCTCTGCGGACAGTCTGGCCGCCCGCTCGTCCGCGCTCACGACGCCAAGGTATCCATCGCACAGGAGGGCCGGTCCATCCGGACCGACCCTCCCCTGCGCTCTCGCAGCTGCTCGCCGCTCAGGCGGCGTCCAGCGCCAGCTCCGCGTCCGGCTCGAGAACCAGCTCCGGCTCCAGCTCGTCGCGACGGATCAGGGTCAGCGCGGCGACCAGGCCGAGCGCGGCGAAGATCGCCCCGGCCAGGAACGCCGACGAGAACCCGTCGACCAGGGCCACGGGGAGGACCGAGCCGCTCGCCACAGAGTCTCCGGTGCGCGACGTGGCGATCGTGGAGAGGGCGGCGATACCGAGCGCGCCACCGATCTGCTGCGAGGTGTTGATCAGCCCCGATGCGAGGCCGGCCTCGGAGGGCGTGACGCCGGCCAGTGCTGCGATCGAGATCGGCACGAACGAGAACCCGATGCCGACCCCGATGATGAGGAAGCCGGGCATCAGGTCACCGAGGTAGCTGCCTCCGACCGACACCCTGGTGAAGTACAGCAGGCCCAGGGTCAGCGCCGCCATCCCTGTCACCAGCACCGGCTTGACCCCGACCCGGGTCACGAGCTGGGCCGCGACCGCCGACCAGATGATCGCCGTACCGGCGACCGCGAGGTAGGCGACTCCCGTCTTCATCGCGGAGTAGCCGAGCACCTGCTGCATGTAGAGCGTCAGCATGAGGAACATCGAGAACAACGCGGTGCCCATGATGAAGCCGGCGACGTTGGCGCCGCTCAGGGTCCGGGTCCGGAGGATGCCGAAGCGCATCAGCGGGTCGGGATGGCGGAGCTCCCAGCCCACGAAGGCGGCCAGCAGCGCCAGCGAGACCCCGAACACCCCGAGGGTCTGCCCGGCCAGCCAGCCGTCCCGGCCGGCCTGGGTGATCGCGTAGACCAGGGAGGAGAGTCCGCTGGTGACCAGAAGGGCACCGGGTACGTCGAACCGCTTGACCCCCGCGTCGCGGCTCTCCTGCAGGAGGAACGGCGCCACCGCGAAGGCGGCGATCCCGACCGGGACGTTGACCAGGAAGATCCACTCCCAGCTGAGCGCGTCGGTCAGTACGCCGCCGAGCAGCACACCGGCCACGGCGCCGAAGCCTCCGACGGCCCCCCAGGCACCCAGCGCGATGTTGCGCTCACGGCCCTCGGCGAACGTCGTGGACAGGATCGACAGCGCGGCCGGCGTGATCACCGCGGCGCCGAGGCCCTGCACGGCACGGGCTCCGAGCAGGGAGGACTCGGACCACGCGAGCCCGGCCGCCAGCGAGGCGAGCGTGAAGACGACGAGACCCCCCAGGAAGAGGCGCCTGCGTCCCAACATGTCCGCGGCGCGCCCCCCGAGCAGCAGGAATCCGCCGAACACGAGTGCGTAGGCACTGATCACCCACTGCAGGTCCTCCTGGGAGAACCCGAGGTCGACCTTGATGGAGGGCAGCGCGACGTTCACGATCGCGACGTCGAGGACGACCATGAACTGGACCACGCACAGGAGGGCGAGAGCGAGCCACCTCCTGCGGGTCGAAGACGAAGTTACTTGCATTTCTGAAGTCATGAGCACGACCGTAGCGACTACTACTTCATTTTTGCAAGCAGTTTCTTTTGAATCGCGATCAAGTGCTAGGATCCAGGCGTGGTCAAGCGCTACGAGCAGTACTGCCCGATGGCACACGCCCTCGATCTGGTGGGCGACCGCTGGGCGCTGCTGGTCCTCCGCGAGCTGATGCACGGGCCGAAGCGCTACACCGATCTCGTCGACTGCCTGCCCGGCATCGGCACCAACATCCTTGCCGGGCGCCTGCGTGACCTCGAGGGCCACGGCATCGTCGCCCGCCGGATCCTCCCTCCGCCGGCGGCGTCGAAGGTCTACGAGCTGACCGACTACGGCCGCGAGCTCAAGCCGGCCATGCGCGAGCTGGCGCTCTGGGGCGCTCGCTCCCTGGGTCCGCCCGTCGACAAGGACGAGCTCTTTGCCGGCTGGCTGGCGAACGCGCTGGACATCGTGATGGCACCCGTGGCGCCCCCCGGCCGCTTCGAGTTCCGGGCCGGTCCCGAGGAGATCGCCGCCCTGGTCGACGGCGAGGTGGTGGCCGGTCCGATCGACGACGCCGACGTGACCGTGGAGGGCGATCCCGAGGGGATCTACTCGCTGTTCGTGGACCGGTGCCTCGACCGCGTCACCATCCAGGGCGACCAGGCCCTTCTCGATGCGCTGCTCGAGGCCGCCCCGCCCCGGGTCGAGGCGTCTGCCACGTCGTAGGACGTCCTGGCTTCAGGACCCTTGCCGGGCACGGGCCGTTGTCGGTGGCGTGAGCAAGACTTGGCCTCATGCCCACGCCCCATGCCGCGCTGAGCCGGTTCAGCGCGCCGACGCGGACGTGGTTCGCGGCTGCGTTCGCAGAGCCGACCGCGGCCCAGGTGGGCGCGTGGGAGGCGATCGGGGCCGGCCAGCATGCGCTCGTCGTGGCGCCGACCGGCTCCGGCAAGACCCTGAGCGCGTTCCTGTGGAGCCTGGACCGGCTGCTCACCAGCGAGCGGCCGGCCGACAGGACCAAGCGGACCCGGGTGCTCTACGTCAGCCCGCTCAAGGCGCTCGCGGTCGACGTCGAGCGCAACCTCCGCAGCCCGCTGACCGGCATCCGCCACACCGGTGACCGGCTCGGCGAGCAGGTTCCCGAGGTCACCGTGGGGGTGCGCTCCGGCGACACGCCGGCCGCCGACCGGCGCAGGCTCGTCACCCACCCGCCCGACATCATGATCACGACGCCGGAGTCGCTGTTCCTGATGCTCACCAGCCAGGCCCGCGAGAGCCTGCGCGGCGTCGAGACGGTGATCGTCGACGAGGTGCACGCGGTGGCCGGCACCAAGCGCGGCGCCCATCTCGCGGTCACCCTCGAGCGGCTCGACGCGCTGCTCGACCGGCCGGCCCAGCGGATCGGACTGAGCGCGACCGTGCGGCCGCTGGAGGAGGTGGCTCGCTTCCTCGGCGGCTCCGCCCCGGTCGAGATCGTGGCGCCGCCGAGCACGAAGGAGTGGGACCTCCAGGTCGTCGTACCGGTCGAGGACATGACCCAGCCCGGGGACTACGACGAAAACAGCGGCGAGCCGGCCAGGGCGCAGTCGATCTGGCCGCACGTCGAGGAGCACGTCGTCGACCTGATCGAGCAACACAAGAGCACCATCGTCTTCGCCAACAGCCGCCGGCTCGCCGAGCGGCTGACCGCCCGGCTCAACGAGATCGCCACCGAGCGGGCGACCGGGGAGCGTGCCGAGCCGCACCGGAGCCCGGCCGAGATCATCGCCCAGTCCGGGTCGAGCAGCGGCGCCGCCACCGTCATCGCCAAGGCCCACCACGGGTCGGTCTCCAAGGAGCAGCGCGCGATCATCGAGGACGACCTCAAGCGCGGTCGACTGCCCGCGGTGGTCGCGACCAGCAGCCTCGAGCTCGGCATCGACATGGGTGCGGTCGACCTGGTCGTCCAGATCGAGTCCCCGCCCAGCGTCGCCAGCGCCCTGCAGCGGGTCGGCCGGGCCGGCCACCAGGTCGGCGAGGTGAGCCGCGGCGTCCTCTTCCCCAAGCACCGCGGCGACCTCGCCCAGACCGCCGTCGCCGTCCAGCGCATGCGAAGTGGTGCCATCGAGTCGCTCGGCGTCCCCACCAACCCGCTCGACGTGCTGGCCCAGCAGGTCGTCGCCGCGACCGCCATGGACGCCTGGCCGGTCGAGGACCTCTACGCCCTGATGAAGCGGACGGCCAGCTTCGCCCAGCTCCCGCGGTCGGCCTACGACGCGGTGCTCGACCTGCTCTCCGGCCGCTACCCCAGCGACGAGTTCGCCGAGCTCCGCCCCCGGATCGTCTGGGACCGTGTCACCGGCACGCTGACCGGCCGACCGGGCGCCCAGCGGCTCGCCGTCACCAGCGGCGGCACCATCCCCGACCGCGGCCTGTTCGGCGTCTTCCTGGTGGGCGGCGAGGGGCCCGGCAAGCGGGTCGGCGAGCTCGACGAGGAGATGGTCTACGAGTCCCGCGTCGGCGACGTGTTCGCGCTCGGCGCGACCAGCTGGCGGATCGAGGACATCACCCACGACCGGGTCCTGGTCACACCGGCACCCGGCGTCCCGGGAAGGCTGCCGTTCTGGAAGGGCGACGCCCTCGGGCGCCCGGCCGAGCTCGGCGAGGCGGTCGGCGCGTTCACCCGCGAGCTGGCGGCGATGCCCAAGCACCAGGCTGAGCAGCGGGCCATGGCGGAAGGGCTCGACACCTACGCCGCAGCCAACCTGGTCGGCTACCTCCACGAGCAGCTCGAGGCCACCAAC